>CALLKY010000056.1 GCA_938083135.1 uncultured Alphaproteobacteria bacterium
GGATCGCTATAGCCACCATCACCGCCGTTTTTGGCCACACCTCACCCAATGAACCAAGCTGGAGGCACAAAATGCTTGAAAGCGCTGATTTGGCTCGGCTACCATCGGACAGGAGCCGCAAATGGGAAATCCCCGCTAAGGAAGAAGTGGCTCGGGAAATTTGAACAACGGGGTCTGGTTTTATAAGTGGATCCCAGCCCTTGTTATGCCGCCGCCTTGATTGGCGTCAGCGCATTGAAGTAGGCCTGATCTGGTGTTTGTCCGCTTAAAACTGGAATTACCATGTGAGAGCTTTCCGGCACAACAGCTTGATTTGGATTAACTTGACCTAAAACGAACGGGCTTCCTTAGACCTCAGAAGGCCCACTAGTCGATTGAAAGCCAGGTGTCTAAGGCACAGTCTGAAGTACTGATGCCTTCAACTTCATCGTTGATCGATGTTCTGGACGTTAATCGGGACATCGCTTCGGTCTATGCCGGTCTGTGTGATGTACTATATCGTTAAATAAGTAGCGAAGCTTGGAAACCTCCGTCATCCGAAAGGTGCCGTGAAGCCAGCGCCTGCTCTTATTCTGGATGGCTTGGTCTTATGCATCTGGCGGTATGGCCTGGCGCCAAGTCAATTGGCGGCGGTGGGCCGGCGGTGCATTCAGGCGTTGCAAGCTGGCAACGGGGGGCGAAGGCGCAGCCTGGAGGCGGATCGCTCATATCTGGCGGCGAGCCTGGGATTGCTTCCAAACGCGTACCGCGGGATGCGCCGTGGACGGTCGAACTTAAAAGGCCGCGTGTGTAAGGGTGTGCTGGGCTGCGAATAACCTGGGCAACACCGCCGGTTTCAACCATCCGGCCGCCATACATAACAACCATTCGGTCTGCAATCTCTGTAGCAACACCTACATCATGGGTCACGAAAATCACGCTCATGCCAAGGTCCCGCTGTAGCTGACGCAGCAACAGCAGAATTTGAATTTGGACGGTGGCATCCAAGGCCGTTGTCGGTTCATCCGCCAGTAGGAGCTTTGGTGAGCATGCAAGCGCCAAGGCGATCATCGCGCGCTGACGCATGCCGCCCGATAGCTCATGGGGGTATGCGGCCAGCCGGCGCTCTGGCGAGGGGATTTGCACAAGATCAAATAACTCCAGGGCGCGCTTCAAGCCATCAGCCCTGGATTTGCCCATATGCCGCTGGACCGTTTCAGCTATCTGTGCGCCCACTGAAAAAACCGGATCAAAAGCGACCATCGGTTCCTGAAAAATCATGCCGACATCTCTGCCCCGCATGTCTGATAGCGATTGCGGCGACATAGCAATCACGTCGTCGCCATCAATTTGTATCTCGCCGCTTAGCCGGGCGCGCTTTGGTAATAGGCGCATCAACGCTCGCATGGTGACGCTTTTGCCCGAGCCAGACTCACCAAGAATGGTCAGCACTTCGCCGTGCGCCAAGTCAAAATTTACGCCGTTCACGGCCTGCACGGTAGCGTCCCGACTAACGAACGCCACCTTCAAATCGCGGACCCGAACGAGTGGTTTCGCCTTAATAGATGCTTCCGGTGGTGCTGCTTGGTCGGCGAGTGCGGTCTGGCTCATAGCTCGGGGCTCCGTTTGTGGAACGCTGTTTCAGCCTCATAGGCGGCCGCGACCTGATAGAGCGCCGCTTCGGCGAATGGGCGGCCAATCAGCTGAATTGATCCTGGCATGCCCACCACCATATCGGGCGTCGGCAACGCTAAGCCCGGCAATGTCAGGTAATTCAATGGCCGGGTGCAGGCCGAGAGTTTTGCGATCACCGCCTCAAAGCCCTGAGAAGCGCCCACGTCCGTTTCATCAAGTGTTGGCGTCGCTACATTGATTGTTGGGGCGAGTAGGATATCGCAAGCGCTGAAGACACGGTCGCAGAACTCGGAGACAAGGCGCGGCCGAAGATGTAACGCGGAGAGATAATCCACACCGCTATATTGAAAGCCCGGCTCAGCTCGCGCCCGCATTTGTGCACCGTAATTTTCGCGTTGCTCTCGAAGCCAATGCGCATGGATTGTCGCGGCCTCCGGCCCCATGGTCACAGCTGAGAGCGCATTGATCTCTGCCATGCTCCCAATGTCGACCTCCACCAGTTCAGCGCCTGCGGCTATCATCGCTGCTAGAGCTGAGTCCCTGGCCGAAAGCGCGACTGCGTCAGCGCCTTCTTCGTAATAGCCACGGGCCACGCCGATCCGGACGCCTTTGGCTGAAGGAGCCTTGGCAGCGGCCACGTAATCATCCACAGCAATGGCGGCGGATGTGGGGTCTGCTGGGTCGTGGCCTGCGATCGCGGCGAGCATCATTGCGTTATCAAGTACGGTCCGCGTCAATGGCCCGACATTATCGAGCGAGAACGAAAGCCCCATAACGCCATATCGGCTGACCCGGGTCTGCGTCGGCTTCATCCCGACCACACCGCAAAATGCAGCCGGAAGCCTGATAGACCCGCCGGTGTCTGAGCCAAGGGCGCCGTAGGTTAGACGCCCACCGACGGCGGAGCCGGAACCTGATGATGATCCGCCAGTAATCCGCGACGTGTCCCAGGGGTTTCTGCAATCGCCGTGATGCTCGTTATGACCTGTCGGACCGAACGCGAATTCGGCCATGTTCAGGCCGCCCAAATACACTGCGCCTGCAGAATCTAACCGCTCCATAGCGGTAGCGGTTACGTTGGGCCGGAAGTCATTGCGAATTTTGCTGCCGCAAGTCGCCAACATACCTGTGCGGTAGTACATATCTTTGTGGGCAAGCGGTACACCAGACAACGGGCCGAGTGGGCGGCCCGCGGCACGATCAGCATCAACCTGTGCCGCCGCTTTCAGGGCATATTCGGCTTCGACGTGAATAAAGGCGTTCAGCTTCGGATTGATGGTCTCGATGCGGTCAAGCGCTGCTTGAGTAAGATCGACAGACGAGTGATTACCATCGCGAACACCGTCCGCCGCCTCTGATAAGGTGAGGGCTGTCAAATTCATGATTGCTGCTCCGCGCTCAGGGCCGCCAGAGTCTTAGCGATTTGGGCGGGGTCTGTATCGAAGAGCGATCCGCCGATGGCGTCTACGACTTCGCGGCCCGAAGCCTGAAGTGCTTGAGCACGCTTGGCTGCAGCGTCGTCATAAGTGTAGTCAGGATATGGTTGGTCGTTCATTCGGGCAGCCCTTTCTCACTAGAAATGGAATGGCCAGAGGATGCGCCGGCCATGTGACAGGCGACGGATTGAGCCGCACTCGTCGCAGCATCGCGCAATTGTGGTTCTTGCTCGGCACAGACTGCCTCCGCAAACGGACAGCGGGTTCTGAACCGGCATCCAGATGGTGGATTGACTGGGTTAGGTGGATCGCCAGTGAGGGGAGGCTCCGTTGTCCGTTTTTCTGGATCCATTGACGGCATCGCAGAGAGCAGTGCACGGGTATAGGGGTGACGTGGCGTGTCGTAGATCGCGTCCACATCCCCGATTTCGACGACTTTGCCGAGATACATCACAAGCACACGGTCGCTGACATAGCGAACCACATTTAGATCATGGCTAATGAAGACAAAGGTGAGATTAAACTCGGCTTTAAGGTCTGTCAGCAGGTTCAGAACCTGAGCTTCAACGGACTTGTCTAAGGCAGATACCGCCTCATCCAAGATCAGGACTTCTGGCTCCAACGCCAACGCCCGGGCGATGTTTACCCGTTGGCGCTGACCGCCAGACAGCTCGTGCGGATATCTCCGTACAAACTGGTTTGGATTGAGGCCAACCTTCGCCAGTAAATCCCTGGCCCGTGCACGAGCATCTTTCTGTGAAGCGCCGTGGACAATCGGCCCGAAGGCGATGCTGGCTTCAATCGGCAGGCGCGGGTTCAGGGAAGAATAACTATCCTGAAAAACCATCTGCATGCGTTTACGCATGTCGTGTACGGAGATGCCGTCTTTGCGACCGACCTCCATGCCATCAAAGACTAGCGCGCCAGCATCTGGCGCAATCAGCTGCATCAGCAGGCGCGCGGTTGTCGACTTGCCGCAACCAGATTCACCGACAATACCCAAAGTTTCGCCACGAGCGACATCAAAGTTCACCTCATCGACGGCTTGAACCTCTGCCACAGTACGATTGAGAATACCTCCCTTGATCGGGAAGTACTTCTTAAGTCCTTCGACATGCAATAACGGCGAGGTCATAGCTTGATATCCATGGCGCTGCGGAGGCCGTCGCTCATCATGTTGAAGCTAAGCGACGTCAGGAAAATCATTACGCCTGGCAGAGCGGCTACCCAAGGGCTGACGTAGATCGATTGGCGAAGAGTGTTGAGCATCAATCCCCATTCCGGTTTCGGCGGCTCTGTCCCCAAGCCTAGAAAGCTGAGGCCGGACGCCAGAATGATGCTGACGCTGATCAGGCTTGTGGAGTAGATGAATACAGGTCCCGCCACATTGCTTAGGATATGCACGCGGATGATGGTGAAGGCGTTTGCCCCGCTGGCGCGGGCTGCCTCCACATAATCCAAGTTCCTAATCTGAGTCGTCACGCTTTCTGTAACGCGGGCTATCGGCGGGATGAAAACAATCGTCAGCGATATGATGGCATTTGTGACACCCGCTCCGAGCGCGCCGGAGATCGCGATTGCGAGCAGCACTGATGGGAATGCATAGAAAACGTCAATCGTGCGCATGATCGCCATGTTGACTTTGCCGCCAAGAAACCCGGCGACAAGCCCAAGTATGCCGCCCAAAACCAGCGCCAATGCCACTGGCGAAATGCCCATCATCAGCGATAGGCGCCCGCCATAAAGCAGCCGGCTCAACATATCGCGGCCAAGCTCATCAGCGCCGAGGATGTACCCTTCCGTGCCGATTGGCTTTAACCGCTTGATCATATTGGTTTTGTAGGGGTCGGCGGGGGCGATAACATCCGCGAAGATCGCGCTAAGCACGATCAAAGCTAGGATGGATGCAAATGCTAAGGTTACGGGGTCTCTCGATATGCTGTCAGCGACGGTGGACCAGTAAGACCGCGACTTAGCTGCGACCTGGGTGTTGTCGATTGTATCCGTGGCATCGGCGGAAAGCGTTGTGGGTTTGTCTGACATTACCCTGCCCCTATCCGCGCGCCATACGGGGATCGATCAGCGACTGCAGAATGTCCACGAGCAAGTTCATGAAAACAAAGAACATTGCCAACACCAGGATCACGCCTTGCAGAAGAGGGATGTCTCTGCGGAAGATCGCGTCATTCAACAGGAAACCGGTTCCTGGCCAGGAGAACACTGTCTCCACCAAAATTGATCCGCCAAGCAGATAGCCAATTTGAAGGCCGGAAACAGCCAGAACCGTGGGCGCTGCATTCGCCACCACATGCAAGAAGATACGGCTGCTTTTGAGGCCCTTTGCCTCAAGCGTCTGGACGAATTCCATTGTCAGGATTTCAGCGACTGTCGCCCGGACAGATCGCGTAATAATGCCGATGGGAATGACCGAAAGCGTTATGACTGGCAGGACGAGATGGCGCATATGTGCCGCGTCCCATGCCCAATCCTTACTGCCGCCGGGTCCCATCCCCATAGCGGGCAAGGCGTTTAACTCAACGGAGAAAATAATGACGAGTACCAGTCCGAGCCAGTAATGCGGAACACTCACGCCAGCAATTGCAAAGCCTGTTGCGAGCTTGTCGATCCAAGAGCCTTGGAAGTAACCAGCAATGGCACCGAGGAGACATCCAAATGTCATCCCTATTAAAATTGCGCCCGTCGCGAGGATAAGCGTATTGACCACGCCCCCTGCAATCGCTGAGGCGACGGGTCGGCCGGTCGCGAAGGAGATGCCGAAATCTCCCTCCATCGCGCGGGTCAGCCATAGAAAATATTGAACTGGAATTGGCTTATCGAAGCCGTATGCAACGATTAGCAGTTCAACGGTTTCTTTCGGCGCATCGGGCGGGACAACCGCATTCAGCGGGTCGCCAGGAGCGATATGCACGAGACCGAAAATGATAATCGTGACGCCAAGGGCGATTGGAACCACGTAGAGAATGCGTCGGGCGATGTAAGCAAACATGAGGCCTGGGCCTTCGCGCTGCGGGAAATGAAAGTAGAGATCAGAGAACGAACGCGCCGGACGGAGGGAGAATATTCCGCCCGGCGCTGCCGTTTATTCCTCGATGTAGGTTGAGGTTAGCGACTGGAACCAATTCCGGGACTGCACGTATCCCTTTACCTTTGGTGCCATCGCACGCGGCGCCACGTCATGGACGACCCAGAGGAAGGCTGCGTCGTCAACCTCACGCGCATGAACCTTCGCCAGGTAGCCATCACGCTCTTTAGGGTCGAAGGCGGATGAGGCTGCGTTCAGCAATTTGTCCATCTCCGGATCATTGTAGAAGCCCCAGTTCACGCCTTTGGGTGCGTGCAAGTCGCTGCGCAAGAAGCGTGTGAAGGAGCTGTACGGATCCTGCGTTGTGTAGCTGACGTTGATCACATCACCACCTTTGGCTTGTGGGGATTTGGCCCCAGCGCGCCATAGATCAATCAAGGCGTTCCATTCCGTGACCTCGAAATCAACCTTGATGCCGACTTCAGCCAAATTCTGCTGGATGTACTCGTTCATCGGCAGAGGCAGCATTTGCCCTGAACCGCTGGCCGAAATCATCGCTTTGACGGTAATTGGCTTTTCGGGGCTGTACCCAGCTTCCTTCATCAGCGCCTTGGCCGCTTCGGGATCATACTTGATCTCAAAAGTCGGCTTGCCGCGCCATGGATCGGATGGCGTCACATGCCCTGAAGCAGGAATAGCGTAACCGCCTAAAAGCGCCTTAATGCCTTCACGATCGACAGCCAAGTTGGCAGCCTTTCGAACCCGGATGTCATTCCAAGGGGAGCCTTCAACCCGGCTGAGGTGCCAAGACCAAACATGCGGGTAAACGTTGGAAACAACATTGAAGCCTTGGGACTTGATGCGCGGGATAGCATCAGGCGCCGGGGCCTCAATCCAATCTACTTGCCCAGACAAGAGTGCGGCTGTGCGAGCGTTCGGATCGGGGATTGGAATTGTAATCACCTTATCCAGCTTCGGTACGCGGTTCGCGTCCCAATGCTCTTTGAATGGCACGAATTCCGCACTCTCACGCGGCGAAAGTGCGGCCAATTTCCATGGGCCCGTACCTGCTGGCGCCTCAGCGAAAGCATTCCAATCCTTGCCAGTCTTTTCCCACTGCGCCGGGCTGGCGATCAGGATATAGCAAAGCTGAAACGGAACGAACGAATCTGGTGTGTGCGTTGTAAATTCGACCGTGTGATCATCGATCTTTTTGTAGCTTTTGATCGAAGGGATGCGGAAGTTCACCAGGCTGCCTTGGCGGGCGCTGAACTGTGGTGAATCTTTGTCGAGCAGTTTGTCGAAATTGAAGATCACAGCATCAGCATTGAAAGGCGTGCCGTCGTGGAAAGTCACGCCTTTGCGCAGATTGAAGGTCCATTTGGTTTTATCAACCGGATCGACGGCCCAGCTCTCGGCAAGGCCAGGGATCAAGCCAGACGGCTTATCAGCGCTTGTCATGTCCCAATTGATCAACGCGTCATACAGCATCAGCCCCATGAAGCGGAAACCTTCGAAGCCTTGATCAGGCTGTCCGAATGATACCGGGATATCCGCGAGCGTCATGCCGACACGGAGCGTGCCTTGTGCTTCTGCTTGTTTAGATATTACTGGCGATAAGCCGAGCGCGGTCATTGCGACCCCGCCTACGACTGCCGCAATTCCGCGGCGAATTCTGTTACGTTGAATCACTTTACTCAGCCTCCTAGGTTAACAATAAACCCTGACTCGCAAATATCATGCCATGTAACTCAAACCCTTAATGCGCCTCACATAGTTAACGCGCGTGACTTGGGATTCACGTTGCGTGCTGCAATCTTTGGCGCCAAGACTTAAAATTTGTGCGATTTCTTTGAATCAGCAACATTGAACTCACGAATTATAGTGCTTTAACGCTGGCGCCATGCTTGCTCTCCATGGGTTGCGACGCCACGGTCGCTGACCAAACAGGAGCGCAGAATGCCGACAGTAAACGCGGACAGATTGCTCAGAGATCTCTATAGTTTGCGGGAATTTAGGACGTATAAAACCGGGGTTCATCGACCCACATATTCTGAGATTGATATGGCGCTCGAGAGTAGCTGGTGGGGAGAATGCCGGACGCAGGATTGAATGCAAAAATAGATGGCATCAGTAATGTTATCGGCCGGTCTGCAGCACCAGGTCCACTCTTATTGAGTGATAGCCGTCTGAAAACTCAGCCCTACGCTGGTTTGAGAGCTAGAGCGGATTGAGTGTGAATCCCGGAGGCAAATTGGTCCACAGAAGCGGTCGGATTTTCTGATCGTCGCGGATTAAAAGTCCGCCACTTTACGCTGGAAGCAACGAGCTGAAGGCGGGGAGATGTATACTGTGGAATTATATGGGCGAGTTC
>CALLKY010000057.1 GCA_938083135.1 uncultured Alphaproteobacteria bacterium
AGTCGCCTTTTATCGTCTTGTGGAAGTCAAAAGGCCCCAAGAGCGGATCAGCAAAGATCAACATGAAGAGATCGCATTTCTGAGATCAATTGGCGTGCCTGCCAGGGTTCTTAGGTTGATCGAAAGGAAGTGATTATTGACCGTGCCCCGAATCATTAAAACTCTACCAGGAGCGCGAAGGACACTGCCGAGTTCTAGGGGCTCACAAAGAGGGTCATCACAGCCTAGGACAATGGGTTCATGTCTAACGGCGAAATAATACCGGGCTCACGGCAGAGCCTTGGTAGCAGCTAAAACATATCGGCTTCGTCCGGAGCGCCCAAAAAAACAGACTCAAACTGACTCGAACTATCGAGATGACGTCCGAGGAACCAGAGGCAAAAATTAATTAAGCCAAAAGTGTACCAAAAAACGTACCAATTGGTCTTCGTGTTTTGTAATTATGATTATAAATCAAGAGCTTAATAGATAATTATGGCGGAGAGAGAGGGATTCGAACCCTCGAAGGGCTTGCACCCTTAACGGTTTTCGAGACCGCCCCATTCAACCACTCTGGCACCTCTCCGCAGGCTGTATCTGGTCCTGAAACAGCGGCGCGGAACGTAGCGGAGCAGGTGCGAAACCGCAAGGCTACTTATCCGCGGAGCATCGCCCGGGCGATGTTCGATTGTTGGACTTGGCTCGCACCCTCAAAAATCCGGAACAGGCGGACATCGCGGGAAAGGCGCGCGACGGGTGAAAGATCTTCCATATAGCCAAGCCCGCCCATGACCTGCACGGCGCGATCTGCAACACGGCTGACCATTTCTGAGGCAAACAATTTAGCGGATGCGATATCGATAAACGGGATCGCATCGCCCGTATCAAAAGCGCGGGCGCAATCCATGCAGAGGGCGCGTGCCGCTGACATTTCTGCTTGGCTATCCGCCAGCATCGCCTGAATCTGGCCAAACTCACCGATTGGCTGGCCAAACTGCCGGCGTTCGGCGGCATATGCGGTCATTTCTTCAATCAGCCGGATTGCCTGGCCAACGCATGTTGCAGCCACATGCAGGCGGGCGTGATTAATGCCACGCAATGCAGCCCGAAGCCCCGCACCCTCCTGGCCACCGACCAGAGCATCTGCAGTAACGCGGCAATCCTCAAACCATACGTAGCAGACATGGCTGCCTTCATTGCCCAGCATACGCGGCGGCTCACCAACTTTGACGCCATCCAAATTCCCATCGACCAAAAAGGCTGAGATGCCGCGCGCGCCCGTAGCATTTGGATCCGTGCGGGCCATTGTCAGGAATACGTCCGCTTGTGGGGCGTTAGTGATGTAACGCTTTTCACCATTGATCACCCACCCCTCCCCGTCACGCTTCGCATGGGTGGTGAGGGCACCAGCGTCCGAGCCGGCATCTGGTTCTGTCAGTGCGAAGGACCCGGTGCATTCGCCCGTCGCCATCAATGGGAGATATTTACGCTTCTGATCTTCCGTTGCGAAATCCAGGATGGCTTGGGACGTCAACCCAATGGTCGTAGAGAAGCGCGAACGGTAAACGCAGGACGCCTGGCAAAATTCAAAGGTCAGCAGAACCTGCTCCTCCATGGTGCAGGCAAGACCGCCGTATTCCTCCGGGATGGAAATGCCGAACAGGCCCATTTCTTTCAGCGCTGTTGTCAGATCTTCAGGCACGCCACCCGCGCGCGTCAGCCTGTCTTCTGCCGGGCGGAGTACCGTTTGGGAGAGTTCGCGGACGGCGGCTAGATAATCTTCGAAGCGAGCGAAGTCGGGCGTGGCGCGCATGGGTTCGATATTCCAAGTTCAGGCGGCGGCGCGGAATCGCGCAGCCAGGAGGGGTTCAAAAAGATGTTCAGCGAGATGTCGGACGACCGGAACCGCCACGCCATCGCCAGCAAGCTTCAAGGCAGCGTTTAAGGATGGCGGTGCCGTGTAATCATCGGGCAGGCCCATTAGCCGGAGCGCTTCGCGGGGGCTCAATAGGCGCGTGCGGACAGCGCCATCATCTACAACAATCAGCGTTTGTCGGCTGGAGCCACCGGCAGGTGTACGCAGACAGCCCGCCACACCATCAAACCGCACTTCAGCACGTTGAACATTCTGGCCGGATGGATCACGCCGCATACGGCGGAACACTGTACCGGTATGGTGCCCACCTGCTTTCGCAGCACTGTCCACGCGCGCGCGATGCAGTGGTGCCATCAGCGCTAACAATGCCTTTGTGTCTGCGTCGCTTCGCCATCGGATATCTTTGGAATCAGGCTCAATCATACTGGCGAGATCGCTGTTCCGAGCAGGTGGGTCTGGCAACCATACTGTCTGCCATGCGTCCTTGGCGGCACCCGACAGGTTTGCGACAGCGCGCATCAGGGCCGGAGGATGGAAAGCGGGCGCTTCAGCGACAGGAAATCCATGGCGCGATGCAATCACGAAAAGCCGCGGCCTGGATTGTGGCAGAAACTGCACAGCGTCAATGACGAATGCCGTGAACCCATATCCAGCGCTGGCGATTGCTTTCCCCAGAGCTTCGAAATCGCGGCCCTGATTGGATGTGAGCAAACCTGTGACATTCTCAATAGCGATCAGGTTCGGTGCCCGCCCTTCCTGCGCTAGCCCTTCGATCAGGTGCCAGAACGCCCAGAACATGCCTGATCGCGCGCCGGCCAATCCGCGCCTGCCGCCCGCCAATGATAAGTCCTGGCAGGGGAATGATGCCCAGGCCAAATCGGCGTGGCCCGGAAGGTCAGCTGTAGTCAGGTCTGCGATGTCGCCAAGCTTGAAGTCATCCGCACCCCAATTTGCCCGGTAGCTGGCGGCTTTAGCCGGGTCGATGTCATTCGCGAACAGCCCCTGCCAACCCGCACCCAGCCCAGCGCGGGCCATGCCGCCGCCAGCAAAGAACTCGTAGAATGCAGGTAGTGCTGGCATCAACCGAAGCGAATAGCGTTGATGGTTTGCAGGTTTTTTGGCTTACCGTCATCGCCAACAACAGCCAAACGGCGAGGCCCCAAAGCATCCTTAGGCGTTGCAAGAAGCCGCAATCGCTCATCCCAGAACATTGGGCGCAGGAAGCTGATTTCCATGTCCAGCCCCGTAACAGGACCGGCGCGGCCTAATTCTTCAATGAGCGCGCCCAGCATGATATGCGATGCCATCAATCCGCCAGCGATTGGTGCACGGAAGCCGAAGCGTTCCGCTGTCGCCGGATCTGAATGGATCAGGTTCTCCGCCTCATCCGAGAAACTGGCCACGTTCTCCGGGATCAATTGGACTTCGCTGATCTGGGACATGCCAGCCAGCGGATCACTTGGCATCGTCACACGGCGGCCAGACGGATCGCCCGGCCCTGGATTCAAGCTCGAGCGGCTGGCCCGGAGTGGCACGGAGCCGTCATTCAGCGCGAAGGCAAAGTCAGCGAACACCTGGGAGCCGCGTGGATGCGGCTCAACACGGGAAACTTCGCCCGCCATGGTAATCGGCTGGTCCAGCGGCAGCGGGTTATTCAGCCTGAAAATCTGCGTCATATGAACATTGCCATTGATCGACCGGCCCGACCAGCGCTGCGCCATAATCGCAAACAGGCCCAAAAATGTTGGGTCACCCGCATCGCCCCAAATAGTTGGGTCAACGCCACAAAGCGCGAGTTTCCGGTTCTGCCGTTCGCGCGAAATATCAACGACACGCGGCGGGAACACAAAACCCGGCGGTGGTGGCGGCTCACTGACTGCGGAGGATGCTGCTTCACTCATGGCCACTCTCCCTGGGCTAAAGCGCTTATTATTTGTGGGCGTTCAGAAAACTCGTCATTGCGGCATTGAACCCGCCAACGTCCTCCAAATTCGCCAAATGGCGGGCAACGGGTATTACCGCGAGCTTCGCGCCCGGAATGCCATCTCGGATCGTCTCGGCCATGCTAAGCGGCGTTGCCTGATCATCCTCACCGCAGATGACGAGCGTTGGCAATTTGATTTCACCAAGCCGCGGCTCCACCGCCAGGTTGGAAATAGCTGCACCGCAACCGCAATATCCTTCGACCGGCGTGCTGGCGATCATCCGACGGACATCATCAAGCACTGGCGCGCCAGACGCCATGAAGCCCGGAGAGAACCATCGCTCCATCGTCCCTTCAACACCGGCGGCCATACCGTTCTCACGTGCGGCCTTAATCCTGTCGGACCACATGGCGCTCGCGGCTGCGGGATAGCCTGCTGATGTATCTGCCAGCGTCAGCGACAACAAACGCTCCGGCGCGCGGAGACCCAGCGTCTGGCCGATCATGCCGCCCATAGAAAGCCCGACCCAATGGACTTTACTCAACCCCAAAGCATCCAACAGGCCGACAGCATCATCTGCGAGCATTTCTAAAGAATATGGACCGACTGGGGCATCTGTACCGCCATGGCCGCGCGTATCGTAGCGGATGACACGGAAATCCCCCTTCAGCGCATCAGCTTGCGGATCCCACATTGCGAGTTCGGCGCTGAGCGAGTGGCTCATTACCACCACTGGCGCATCCTTCGGGCCTTCATCGGAATAGCGGATGGAAATGCCGTTGGCAGAGATCATCTTGGTTTCGGTCATTGCAGGCTGTGTCCTCGAATCCGTAAAGCGTTCGGGGATAGCCTAATGCAGAACCGTCGGTTTGGCATCGCCTGCGCGTTCCGGCGGTGCGACGGCAGCGGGACTGGCATGGTGGTGTGACATTCGCCAGCGATCATTCTCACGAACAAAGATGTTTGTGGCGACCAAAACCGCCCCACCAACGCCGCCAAGTCGCTCATAGCAGGTAACAAAGGCCGAATGACCCATTAAGTGTGCGTGCGGCTCAAAACAGGCGATCTCTGGCATCTCACTGGCACCCAGAATATGGCTCCAGCTATTCAGCACAGGATCTCTACCCACAAGCAGCGGCGCTCCCGGGTGCAGGCAGGCGACAGGGCCAGATTCCGCCCAGATCTCCGCCATCGCATCCATATCGCCGCCACCGAATGCAGCATAAAACGCAGCATTGGCTGCCAGGACGTCTTCGCGGTCACTGCTCATGGATCATCCCCCTTTGCGGCGGCTTGGTGCCCAATACGCGCCTTTGCCTCTGCCAGGATATCAGCTTTCTGGGCGCGAAACCCACCTGAGATCCACCAGGCTTCCAGCGCCGAGAGCAGTTCACCGACGCCGGGGCCTTTTGGGAGGCCCAGCGCTAACAGATCACGGCCCGCAATTGGAAATGATTGAGGCGTCCAGCCATCCGCCGCCGCCATGCGCTCTTCATATGGGCTGCCGTCTATTGCAGCGGCAAGCAGGACGCGCTGGCGATACAGGTCTCTGCCAATTCGGTGAAGCGCAATTGCAGGTGTTTCGTCCAAATCGTCCAACGGCGAAGCAAGGTCCGTCAGCCTTCGGCGTTCAGCGTTTGATAGGCGTAGGCATTCGGCGATAGACGTCATGTGATCTGTGTCACCTGGCGAAAGTGCGGCTAGGCGCAGCAATGGATCGGCTTCAGGTTCAATCGGCAGGAGCTTTGCCAAGCCGTTCGGCGACGCCGCCTGCCCCAGCAGTTCTGCCAGAACGCCAATATCAAACATCGCCTGAATTGCCTGCAGCGGTCGTGGTGCAGACAAAAGCTTCAGCATCTCGACCCGGATGCGCTCAGCAGACAGGCGCTGCAGCCCTACCCTGCCATCCGCACACGCCGAAAGCGCAGCCTCATCCGGCCTGCCTTCACCATACCAGGCGAAGAAACGGAAAAATCGAAGGATGCGCAGGTAGTCTTCCTGCACCCGCGTATCCGCATCCCCGACAAAGCGGACCCGCCCTGCCGTGAGATCATCCCGGCCGCCGAAATAATCATGGACGTTGCCGGATCGATCCAGCGACAGAGCGTTGAACGTAAAATCTCTGCGGCTGGCGTCCGCCCGCCAGTCATCTGTGAACGCAACCTCCGCATGACGCCCATCTGTCGCGACATCTAACCGAAGCGTCGTCACCTCAATCCCGCGTCCATTTACAACAGCTGTGATGGTGCCGTGCTTCAAACCGGTCGGCACGGCCTTGATCCCGGCAGTGTCCAAAAGCGCCAGCGATTCTTCCGGCAATCGGGATGTCGCGATATCAATATCGTGTAGGGGTCGGCCTAGCAGCGCATCCCTGACAGCACCGCCGACAAACCGGGCCACATCTGGCCCATCGCCTAACGCATTCAACACGCACTTAGCGCCGGCATCATCCAGCAAGCGTTGCAGACCAGGCTTCACTTTTCAGGCGCATCCGGCGTGATCAGTTTGCCGGGAATGACTTTGCCGTCTTTGTATGTCGGTGGCTCATAGCGTGCAGTCGACGGCGCACCGGAGGTCCAGGCCCAGGTCACCAGAACAACGGCGGCGAAAGCGACCCCACCCGCAGATAGCCACACCCAAGGCGCATCCCGAGTGGCCAGCTTGAATGATCCGAGCTTCTGGCTCTTGATCAAGATGTACAACACTGCGGGCAGCAGCAGCGGCAGTAAAATTGTTAACGCTTGGCGCATAGCGGATATTGGCTCCGTTCAGAGTTAAGCGCTTGCCATCAATTCGGCGAAGTTGACTAACATCCCCGCCGTGGCACCCCAGATATAACGATTTTCGTACGGCAGAACATAGAACCAGCGTTCAACGCCGTCCCGCATCGCCGTCTCCTTCACGTAGTTATTACGATTGAGCGCAAATGCCAGTGGAACTTCAAACACTTCGTCCACTTCGAATGCATCGATCTTCAGATCGAACGGCGGCTCCACCCACCCGACGATAGGCGTGACCCCATAAGCAGTCGAGGTTTCGTAAAGCGGCAGACGACCGAGCAGCGTCACGTGCTCCGGTGCCAGACCGATCTCCTCTTCAGTCTCCCGCAGCGCAGTCGCTACATGATGCGCATCTTGCGGCTCAACACCGCCGCCGGGAAAACTGATTTGGCCCGCATGTTTCTTCAGATGGGCCGTGCGCTGAGTCAGAATAATTGTCGGGCTAGGCTCACGGTTGACAATGGCGGCAAGAACAGCGGCTGGTTTCAGCACCCGGTCTGTCCGGCCGGTTAGACGGGTTCCGTCAGGCCGAAGATCAAAATCGCTACGGGCTGGGCGCTCAATAAACTTTGATGCATCATAAACATCGTCCAAAGACTTCAAGCGCGCACTGATTTCATTAGGCTTCACGCTTCGGTCTCCCCCAAGCGAAAACGCGCGCCACCGCTCACTACATACAGTGCGCCATCTTGCTCCGTCGCGAGATCTGCCAGCTCATAAAATACGGGCCGCAAAAGGCGCGCCTCCAAGTTACGCCGAACGGTGATGTAGGGACGAGGTTCGCCTGTTGTCGCATCCACAGCGATCCGAAGCGGATGCTCTGCATCTAACGTCACCCACTCATCTAAATTGGTGCGGACACGGATGACACCTGCCTCTTCAGCCAATTCAACAGCCGTGAAAGGCACATCGTCCACATCAATCCGCCCCTTCTCCACCGGTGTTTGAAGCCAGTACTGGCCGTCATCATCCAACCGCAGCACGGTCGAGAATAGCTTTACAAGACCGGGGCGCGTGAATGGCAGGCCATCCCGCCACCATGTGCCGTCTTGATCGATGCGGATGCCATAATGGCCGTGATCAGCCGCGATCCGGGCGGATTTCGGCTGGTCTTCATTCAATATCTCACGAATTTTTGGCGGATCGTCTGTCATCGTCTCGTTTTCGCCATAACTTACCTTCAATCAATCCTGCGGCATGGTTCACAGGTTAGCGAGGCGGAGCCCCAAACGCTTCTGAAGACTATATACTATGCTGACAAGCTGGGATTGCGATTCTGCGACAGAAGGATGACGGCCCTTATGAATGATGTCTCGGCGAGCGCTGCCGCAACAATGGATTTTGACCGCGCTGGCGAAAAGCTAAGCTCCGCCCGTGCCGCTATCGGTGAGGTTTTTCTGGGGCAGACCCAGGTTGTTGATGAAGTGATGGCCACATTGCTAGCAGGCGGACACGGCTTGATCGTTGGCGTTCCTGGCCTTGGCAAAACGCTGCTGGTGGAAACGGTTGCGGATGTATTTGGGCTTTCCACCCGTCGCGTCCAGTTCACGCCAGACCTTATGCCGGCAGATATTCTGGGCTCTGAAGTGCTTGAAGAAGTCGGCGACGGGTCCCGCGCGTTTCGCTTCGTCGAAGGTCCTGTGTTCTGCCAATTGCTGATGACAGACGAAATCAACCGCGCCAGCCCACGCACGCAATCAGCACTACTCCAAGCAATGCAGGAGCGGAAAGTCGCTGTTGGCGGCCTGAACCGCCCCCTGCCACAGCCGTTCCATGTGCTCGCCACCCAGAACCCGATTGAGCAAGAAGGCGCATACCCTTTGCCGGAAGCCCAGCTTGACCGCTTCTTGATGGAAATTCGCATCGACTTCCCAGATGCGGAAACCGAGCGCGCAATTCTGGATAAAACCACCGGCACAGGCCTGTCCCAAGCGCCGACAGCCTTCAGTGATACAGAGCTGATGGAAGTCCAAGGGCTTGTCCGCGCCATGCCAATTGGCGAGACGGTGGTGGACGGCATTCTGCGCATGGTGCGCTCTGCCAGGCCAGGCGCTGTCGATAGCCCGTTGCCGGTGAACGCTGTGTCCTGGGGCCCTGGGCCGCGCGCCAGCCAAGCCCTTTCGCTGGCTGCCCGGGCGCGGGCGCTACTGGATGGGCGCCTTGCGCCTTCCACGGATGATGTCGCGGCACTGGCACCGGCCATCCTCCGCCATCGCATGGCACTGACATACACGGCTGAAATTGAAGATGGCCTCGATATTGATACTGCGATCCAGAAGCTTATCGGCATGCTCGGTTAAGCTGCATGGCGATTTTGGCGAAACCGACAGCTGGGCGATTCGACGCCAAGATGATCGCGGAGGCAGAGGCGCTTGGCCGTGCCGCCGCGCGCATCCGCCCCGTTGGCCGTCGCCCCCGTGAGGCGCAGACGGGAGCCCATGGCCGCAGGCGTGCTGGTCCCGGCAGCGCCTTCTGGCAATACCGTGCCTACAATCCGGGTGAATCCATCCGCAATATTGACTGGCGCCGTTCGGCCAGGGGCGACAATGCCATCGTACGCGAACGGGAATGGGAAGCGGCCCTAACGCTGGATATCTGGGTGGATACCTCCCGCTCAATGGATTTCCCGCCGGCACCAGATCCAACGGCCAAACGCCGTGCTGCAGACATGCTAGCGATCGCCGCTGCAAGCGCCTGGCTGGAGAACGCAGAGCGTGTACGCGTGCTTGACGACCCTCGGCCTGCGAATGCATCAGGGCTTGGTAAAACAGGCAGCGTTGTCGCAGCCCTCGCCCGCGCTGCCGCCAACCCGGGATCTATCGGTCAAAGGGACCTTCCACCCACAGGACCGGCCCCGCGCCAAGGATTCGTGCTGCTGGTCGGGGATTTCCTCGCCCCTGTAAGCGACTTCGCAGAACGCGCGGCCACTCTGGCAGGACGCGGCGCACGGGGCGCTGCGATCCAAGTTCTCCATCCCCATGAGATTGAGTTACCTGCCAAGGGCCGGGTTGAGTTCGCCAGCGTAGAGGCGAGCGAGCGGCACTTATTGCGGAATGTGGAGCTTGGCCGGGACGAATATCGCCAACGTATGGCTGACCATTCAGCGGCACTTGGTGCAGCACTCGGCAGGTTTGGCTGGGGCTTCGTGCAGCACCGCACTGACGCACCACTCACGCCAGCACTGACCCGCGCCCTTGCGCTTCTTGCGGCTGAAGGAGCCTGACAGGCATGGGGTTCCTGATCTCCAGCTTGGCGTTTGCCGCACCGCTTGCATTACTGGCCTTAGCGCTAGCGCCCGCCGTTTGGTGGCTGTTGCGCGCCCTCCCGCCACCGCCCCGTAACGCGGCGTTCCCGTCTCTCCATATTCTCCGCCATATTGACGTTGAGGAGGCCACACCCGCCAAACCACCTTGGCCTCTACTGGCGGTTCGCATGGCGCTATTCTTCGCCGTTGTTCTGGCAATTTCTGGCCCGCGTCTTGATCCAGGCGTTCTGCCGCCCGGTGCTACACCGGTTGTCGTTATCATTGATAACGGCTGGTCATCAGCGCCGCATTTCGACCAGAAACGTGAAGCGCTCGCAGACATCATTGACGCGGCCGCATCTGACAACCGCAAGCTGGCTGTCATTGCGACAGCGCCTGATGCTGATGGCGAGCCGATCGTGCTTGAAGGTCGTGCTGCAGAGCTGCGGGATACGCTTTTGATGCTGCAACCGCAGCCCTGGCCGGTTGATTACAAGGCTGCGCTCAAGCGGATAACGAACGCACGCTTTAATGAGACCCATTACGCGATCTGGCTATCGGATGGCGTTACAGCGCCCGATGCACTGGATCTTGCGACCGAGTTCCGGGATTGGTTGACCATATGGTCACCTGCTTCCAGCGAAACGCCGCTGCTGCTGCGCGCGCCCATTCGGGATGGTGCGGGTATGGATATCGTGATCGAGCGTGGCGACCGGCAGTCCCGCCCGCCCGTTAGCATCATCGCGCGCTCCACAGATGGCGCTGCCATTGCTCGCACTTCCGCCACCTTTGAAGACAGTGCGCAGACAACATCCGCCCGCCTCATAGCCCCCGTTGAGACATTGAACCGGATCGCGCGCCTTGAAATCGCCAACCAAGTCAGCGCCGGGGCGACCATCCTGCTGGACTCTGCATGGGGCCGGCGCAGTGTTGGGATTGTGCGGCTGGCGGAATCGGGCGGCCATCCGCTACTCGACCCATCGCGCTACCTACTGGAAGCGCTTGAGCCATTCGCAGAGGTCCAAACGGGCACGGTCGATGACCTCATTAAAGCCGAAATCGATGTTATTCTGCTGACGGATCAAGCGGGTGCCGATCCTGATATCCGTCAAACACTGGATGAATGGACCCGCGACGGTGGCGTGTTGATCCGTTTCGCTGGCCCGCGCCTTGCTGAAAGCCCCGATGCGCTGACACCAGTGCCGCTTCGTGCCGGCGGTCGGGCCCTTGGCGGGCCGATGTCTTGGTCAGCGCCGCTTGGACTGGCACCTCTGCCTGAAAAAGGCCCGCTGAGTGGATTGACCCCGCCCGCTGGCGTCGCTGTATCCCGACAGGCCTTGGCAGAGCCTGGACCAGAATTGGCTGCCGTCACTTGGGCGGCATTGGCAGATGGAACGCCGCTGGTGACAGGCGGTGAGCTTGGCGACGGAATCCTAGCGTTGATCCACGTAGATGCCGGGCCAGACTGGTCTGACCTGCCGATCTCCGGTTTCTTCGTCGAAATGCTGCGGCGGCTAACCGCACTCGCGACAGAACGTGGCCAAGCCAAGACAGGGAATGAACTGGCAGCATTTCGTATCATGGACGGGTATGGCCGCTTGGCCGCAGCACCACCTGGACTGAGCAAGCTGAAACTCAGCCCAGATGCAGCAGTCCCCGGACCACGCCTTCCACCAGGATATTACGGCCCGGAAGATGCGCCAGTGGCGCTCAACCTATCTCCAGCAATCGATACACTTGGCCCTCTGCCGCAATTGCCTCGCGCGAAGATGCTGTCCTATGGCGGCGCTGATGTCATCCGCACCGCGCCTTGGCTATTGGGTCTTGCTGCGCTCCTGCTACTCGGCGAATTCCTACTGACGCTCGGCTATTCTGGCCGTCTGCCTCCCCTGCCAGGCTTGCCCAAGCGCGGAGCAGCCGCTGTAGGCCTAATGGCGCTGCTGTTCCTGATGGCACCCAGCGCTGCGGACGCCGAAGACATCGCCAGTGCCGCGGCCTTAGAAACACGCCTAGCCTATATAGAAACAGGCGATGCGGAAGTTGATCGGCAAAGCCGCATGGGTTTAGCCGGTGTTGGAAAGGCGCTGAATGACCGGACATCAGTTGAACCTGGGCCACCACTGGCGATCAATCTGGACCGGGATGACGTCACATTACTGCCATTCATCTATTGGCCGGTAACACCAGACTTCCCCGCACTTTCAGTGAAGGCACGCGCGAAGCTGGCGCGGTATATCTCAACCGGCGGCATGATCCTTTTCGATACGCGGGACGGAGATCGGGCCTCTGCACTGGCACCGCTCGGGCAAGCAACGCCTGAAGCAGTCGCACTCCGCCGCATCCTTGAAGGCGCGCCCGTGCCACCATTGGCGCCGCTACCGTTGGATCACGTCCTAACCCGCTCCTACTACCTGCTGAATGAATTTCCAGGCCGCATTCCGTCCAGCCCAATCTGGGTCGAGCGGGCAGGGTCATCAGCCTATGACGGGGTGACAGCGGTTATTATAGGCGGATCAAGTTGGGCGGCTGCGTGGGCTATCGACGATGCAGGCCGCCCCGTCTACTCCGTCTCCCCAGGCGGGGACCGGCAACGGGAGATGGCAACGCGCTTTGGCGTTAATGTCGTGATGCATGCCCTCACAGGTAGTTATAAAGGCGATCAGGTGCACTTGCCGTCTATTATGCAGAGGCTCGGCCAATGAACGCCGCTGGCCTCGCTTTTGACCCCCTTTTGCCTTGGGCCGTGATCGCCATCCTGGCAGCCGCAGCCCTGTTGGTGTTCGGATATGGGCTATCGCGCCGCGCGCCCGGCGTTTGGGGCCGGGCGCTCGCGTTTGCCATGATCGCTGCGACACTGGCAGGCCCTAATCTTCGTGTGGAAGAACGCCGGTCTGAAACCGATGTCGCTGTCGCCCTCATCGATGGCTCAAGCTCCATGCAGACCGGCAATAGGCAAGCTGACGCCGCAGAGGCTGCCAAAGCACTGCAAAAGGCCGCCGCAAAGCTCGACAATTTGGAACTCCGGATCGTCCAGGGACAGCCCGATACGAACGAAGCCGCCAACGGCACCCGCATGTTCCAACCGCTGATCGACGCCTTTGCCGATGTACCGCGCAACAGGCGCGCCGGGGCATTCTTGATAACAGATGGCCAAGTCCACGATGCGCCGTTGGCCCGGGATGCAGCAGCCGTCCTGGCCCCATTGCTTGGCGGTGCACCGTTACACGCACTTGTTGTTGGTGAGGCCAATGAAGGCGACCGGCGCATTCGCATCACCGCCGCACCACCCTTCGCGTTGGTCGGCGCTGAGGCAGACGTGCGGTTTGTTGTTGAAGATGACCCCATCCAACCAACGCGCCGCCCTGCTGAAGTCACGGTTCATATCGATGGTATTCCCGTCCAGCGCCTCCGCGCTTGGCCGGGCCGGGAAACCGCCGTGCTCATTCCAGTAGACCATGCAGGCAAACACGCAGTCGAAATATCTGTCGAGGCTGGGCCAAAAGAAGTCAGCCTGCTGAATAATAAAGCGCTTGCGGAGATCGCCGGCATTCGGGATAGGCTGCGTGTGTTGATGGTCTCCGGCCAGCCCCATGCGGGCGAGCGGGTATGGCGAAATCTCTTGAAATCCGACCCAGCGGTTGATCTGGTCCACTTCACGATCCTCCGCTCGCCAGAGAAAGTCGATTACACATCCACCCGTGAGCTCGCGCTCATCGCATTCCCAATCCGGGAATTGTTCGAGCGGAAGCTTCCGGAATTCGATCTCATTCTGTTTGATCGCTATCCTAGGCGTGATCTCATTCCGCCGAGCTATCTGGCGAACATTGTCGAGCATGTGCGCAATGGTGGCGCGTTGCTAGAAGCATCGGATTCTGCCTACGCCAATCCAAACACCAGCTTAGCGGAGTCCGCCCTTGGGGCCGCCCTGCCTGGCTTGCCGACAGGCCGCGTGCTCACATCTGCCTTCCGCCCCACATTGACAGACCTTGGCCGTCGTCACCCAATCACCGCCCCCCTCACCGGCAAAGACCCAGAAAACTGGGGCCGCTGGCTTCGGCAGATTGAGGTCGCCCCTGGCGCTGGCACGGTGTTGATGACAGGCATCGACGAGAGCCCGCTCATTTCCCTAGCAAAATTTGGCGAAGGCCGAGTGGCGCAAGTTTATTCGGACCAGATTTGGCTTTGGGCGCGCGGCTATGAGGGCGGCGGCCCCCATGGCGAGCTGCTGCGTCGCCTCGCCCACTGGCTGATGCGTGAGCCGGAACTTGAAGAAATCCGCTTGAATGCTGCGATTGCAGACGACGTGCTGGCAATCGAACGCTTCACCGTTGATGCTGATGCAACCGCGACTGTGGAAATTACCGCCCCAGACGGCACAGTCACCCAGCTCGCGCTGGAGGCTGAGGAAGATGGCCGCGCTCGGGCTGAAGCGCCTGCGGCCTCACTCGGTCTCTACAGGGTGACAGAGGGTGCCCGCGCCGCGATCGTCGTTAAAGGCGACCCGAACGGCCCTGAAGCACAGGACCTTCGCGCGGATCCTGCGCGCCTACTACCCGTGCTTTCTGCAGCAAAAGGCGCTGCATGGCGGCTCACGGATAAAGGCCAGCCCCAAATCCGCATGATCCGCCAGGGCCGCGCTGCCCATGGCCGCAGTTGGATCGGTCTTCAGGAAAACCGCGCCTTCTCCGTCGAGAGTGTCCGCGCCGCCAACCTACCGCCCGCTTGGCTGGCCCTCCTACTCATCCTGGCCGGCCTTGGCTGGTCCTGGTACCGGGAAAGCAGGCTGAATTAGGCGCGGTCAATCATTCCGACCGCGCATGCGCTCGGCTGCCAATGCCTTCAGTTCCGCCAGAATTGCCGCAATTCGGTAATCCTTCGGTGTGTAAACCGCCGCTATTCCCTGCTGCCTGAGGGTTGCAGCATCTGCGTCTGGAATAACGCCGCCCAGAACAATCGGGATATCCGCAAGTTCGAGCTTACGGAGTTCGGCCAGAACGTCTGTCACAAGTTCCATATGCGAGCCTGAGAGGATCGAGAGGCCGATAACATCCGGTTGGAATTCCGCAGCAGCGGCAGCGATTTCGGCCGGTGTCGTGCGAATGCCGTCATATCGTGTTTCAAACCCAGCATTGCGGGCCTGCAAAGCAATCTGCTCTGCCCCATTCGAATGGCCATCTAAACCCGGCTTGGCGACCAGAAGACGCAAAGGCACCTCAGATGCATCCGAAGTAGAGATTTCCGGTGCGCCGGTCGTGACTCCAGTTGGAGCCCGAAATTCGCCGTAAACTTGGCGGAGCGTATCCGTCCATTCGCCCGTAGTGGCACCAACACGCGCTGCAGCAATTGAAGGCTCCATTAAATTTTGCCCGTCCCGCGCTGCAACGCTAAGCGCCTCCAATGCCCCGCTAACAGCCTGATCATCCCGCGCCAACTTCCATGCCTGCAGGCTGGCAATGGCGGAGCGCTCCGCCTCGGGGTCAGCAGCTTGGATTGGCGCAGCACCGCCTTCTTGTAATGGCGAGGGAGCTGTTTCCTGATAGCTATTAAGGCCAACGACCGTATCAGCACCTGCCTCCATCCGCAGCCGCCGTTCCAGCAACGAATGGCTGAGTGCGCGCTTCATATAGCCCTGCTCAACAGCGGTCACCGCACCCCCCATAGCTTCAATCTTCGACAGTTCAGCACGGGCTGCAGCCTCAATCTCCGTAGACCGTTGTTCGATCACCGGTGAGCCGTCAAAGATGTCGCCAAATTCCAGAAGGTCAGTTTCCTCCGCCAGGACCTGCTGCGCCCGTAAGCTTAACTGCTGGTCCCATTGGCGCGGCAGGCCAAGCGCCTCATTCCAGGCCGGGAGCTGCACTGCACGGGCGCGGGCGCGTTTAGACAGCGTGACGCCCAACATCTCGATCATGATGCGATGAATGTTGTTTTCAGGCTGGGCTTCTGTCAGCCCAAGCGAATTAACCTGCACGCCATAGCGGAACCGGCGAAGCTTTGGATCCGCTACGCCATAGCGATCACGGGCGATTTCGTCCCAAAGATCAGCGAAGGCGCGAAGCTTGCAGATTTCGTTGATGAACCGCATGCCCGCATTCACAAAGAAGCTGATGCGCCCCACGATTTTAGGCATCTCGGCAGCATTGATTTCACCAGAATCCCGCAACGCATCAAGCACCGCAACCGCATTGGCAAGCGCAAAAGCCGCCTCCTGCACCGGGTCAGCCCCAGCTTCCTGCAGGTGATAGGAGGATATGTTGATGGGATTCCATTTCGGCACCTCCCGTGATGTCCAAGCGATCAGATCACCCGTCAACTTCAAGCTGGGTCCTGGGGGAAACACATACGTTCCGCGTGAAAGGTACTCCTTCAGCACGTCATTCTGCGTTGTGCCAGTGAGCGCCCGCCGATCCGCCCCCTGCTCTTCCGCCGCCGCTACATACAGCGCCAGTAGCCAGGGTGCAGTCGCGTTGATGGTCATGGAAGTGTTCATCTGATCTAGCGGAATATCCCGGAAGAGCGCACGCATATCGCCCAAATGCGCCACAGGAACACCAACCTTACCCACCTCACCGTGCGCCAACACGTGGTCCGGATCATAGCCAGTCTGCGTCGGCAGATCGAACGCGATGGACAGCCCCGTTTGGCCCCGCGCCAGGTTCGCTCGGTAAAGCGCGTTACTCGCAGCAGCAGATGAATGCCCGGCATATGTCCGGAATAACCAGGGCCGGTCGCGTTCTGACCGGTCCAAGTTTAGCGGAGCGAGAGTGGGCTCGATCAATTGATCGCTGATGGCGTCTGGCATCACCAGGGTTCCTTTATTGCGCGGCAGTCTGAAAAGCCCGCATGCAGGGCATCTCCATCGTTAGGCATGGGATACATGTGTATTAAAATATGTTCAATAGGTATTTTTGCGTAAATAAATTACAAAATATTGTTGATTATCGATATTTACATCCGTATACCGATTTCGTCGATGCGCATTCAACAGCGCCTCGGCGCGACACGGAGCCCACTGGTCAATCAGACCGAACACACTTGAAGGACTGCTACAATGCGCGACACCCCACATCTGCCAACGACAGACGAAACCACCTTGACCCACCCGCCACAGCGCCAATCTGGCCTCAAGAGGCTCTACGCCATGGGCGAGATGCCGCCGCTTGGCCATGTTCCAGCGCGGATGCATGCCTGGGCCATCCGCCGGGATCGCCATGGTGAACCAACCACCGCAATGCAGCTTGAAGTGCTGCCTACGCCAGAAATCGGTGAGCGTGATGTGCTGGTCCACGTGATGGCAGCTGGTGTGAACTACAACGGCGTGTGGGCAGCGATGGGCGCGCCGCTCTCACCCTTTGATATTCATGGGGAAGATGTACATGTCGCGGGCTCCGACGCGTCAGGCATCGTTTGGGCTGTTGGCAGTAAGGTAAAACACTGGAAAGTCGGTGATGAGGTGGTGGTTCACTGCAATCAGGATGATGGCGACGATGCGGATTGCAATGGTGGCGACCCGATGCTGAGCCCCAGCCAACGCATTTGGGGCTATGAAACGCCGGACGGTGCCTTTGCCCAATTCTGCCGGGTACAAAGCCGCCAGCTATTGCCGCGCCCGAAGCACCTGACCTGGGAAGAAAGCGCCTGCTACACCCTAACGCTCGCAACGGCTTATCGGATGATGTTCGGCCATGCGCCACACCAACTTAGCCCCGGCCAGCATGTTCTGGTGTGGGGTGCAGCAGGCGGGCTTGGCTCGTTTGCGCTGCAATTGGCGAGAACCGTCGGTGCCAAGCCAATCGCTGTGATCTCTGGCGATGAAAAAGCAGAGCACGTGACCAGCATGGGCGCTGTCGGCATTATCGATCGCCGCAATTTCGATTGCTGGGGCGCTCTGCCAGATATGAATGATACGGACGGCTTCAACGCCTATATGAAGCGCTGCCGCAGCTTTGGCCGCGCCATCTGGGACATCACCGGCAAAGGTAATGACGTCGATATGGTGTTTGAGCATCCTGGCGAAGCTACGTTCCCAATCTCCTGCATGGTGGCGAAGCGCGGCGGCATGGTCGTCTTCTGCGCTGGCACCACCGGATACAACCTCACCTTTGACGCCCGTTATGTGTGGATGCGCCAAAAACGCATCCAGGGCAGTCATTTCGCAACCCTCAAACAGGCGACGGAAGCGAACCAGTTGATGGTTGAGGGCAGGCTTGATCCCTGCCTCAGTGAAACCTTCACCTGGAAGGACCTGCCGAAAGCCCATCAGTGCATGGCGGATAACGACCATAAGCCAGGCAATATGGCCGTGCTGGTTCAAGCGCCGACAATAGGCTTAGGGGCGACGCCGCGCGGTCATGCTTAGCCCCTAACACGATCCCATTCCCCGGCGACGTCGGGGTCTGTCTCCAGGGAGTGCCGCTCTGCTGCAAGGCAAGCGGCGCTTTCTGCATTCAGGCGGCCAAGCGCCCAGATTGCAGCAGCGCGGACGAGCGGGCTTTCATCCGCCGAAAGACGTTCCGCGCTCGCAGCCAGATCAGGCATGCCGGAGTTGCCGATTGCGATTAACACGTTGCGGACAAACCGGTTCCGCCCTGTCCGCTTGATAGGCGATCCGGCAAAAACCTGCCGGAACGCGGCGTCATCCAGCGATGCTAGCGCAGCCAACCGAGGTGCTGCCAGTTCTGGACGCGGCCAAAGGCCCGGTTCCCGCGTATCAACGGCAAACTTGTTCCAGGGACAGACGGCCAGACAATCATCGCAGCCATAAATGCGCGCACCAATACCTTCCCTGAGATCAACCGGGATATGGCCTTTGTGCTCAATCGTCAGGTAGGAAACGCAGCGCCTGGCATCAAGCTTATAAGGGCCGGTAAAGGCGTTGGTTGGACAGATATCAAGGCAGCGGCTGCATTGACCACAATGATCTGTCTCCGGCGCGTCCGGCTCCAATTCCTGATCCAGAAACATCTCACCTAAGAAAAACCAATTGCCCAGATCACGGCTAACGACGTTGCTGTGCTTTCCCTGCCAGCCAACACCCGCACGGGACGCCAGGTGTTTTTCCATCACGGGTGCGGTATCAACGAACACCTTCACGCCTGCGCCATGCTGCTCACTGGTCCAGCGCGCCAGCTGTTTCAGGCGGGATTTCAGGACATCATGGTAATCCCGCGCCGTCTGCGCATAAACGCTGATAGCACCCCTATCCTTCGGCTTTTGCTGGTCGAGCGGATTGGCCTGGGGCCGATAGCTCATCGCAACAACGACAACGGTCCGCGCCTCTGGCCAAAGTGTCTGCGGATCAGCCCGCCGGTCTGCATGGGCTTCAAGCCAGCCCATATCGCCTTGCATGCCAGCGTCAAGAAACGCCGCAAGCCCATCCTTCGCCGCCTGGGTTGAGGTAGCAGGCGCAAAGCCCACCGCATCAAAGCCAAGAGCGAGGGCTTTATCGCGAATTACGGCCTTCAGCGCTTCTGGTGTGCGCGCGGCCGCCTGAGCCTCAGCCAAGGCCCCGCATGAAGCTTGTCCGGGATTTGGCGGCCTGCATTAGGAAGTTCAGGTCACTGCCTGCCAGCACCATTTTTGCCCCCATGCCGATGTATTTCGACGCGAGCTCTTCGTCGTAAACGCCGCCCATGCCAAGGAATTTTCCGTTATTGGCACAGGCAGACGCGACAGTTTCATAGGCTTTGCGCACGTTTTCGTGGCCATATTGGCCAGCGATGCCCATTTCTGCGCAGAGGTCATTGGTGCCGATCAACAGCACGTCTACGCCTGCAACGGCAGCCATGGCATCCGCATTAGCGACGCCGGTCGGGCTTTCAATCATGCAGACGACGAGGATGTTCTCATTTGTCTTCGCTGCCCGCTCCGCCATGGGCAGTTCAGCATAGTCCAGTTGTGGTGCGGGACCGCCGATGGAGCGTTTGCCCATGGGTGGATGCAGGCACTGAGCGGCAATGCGTTCAGCTTCCTCGACCGTATCGACATGGGGTGCCACGATGCCTTGGGCACCGGAATCCAGCGGTCGGCTCATCAGATATGAGGCATGGTGGGAGGAGCGCACCATTGGTGTGATGCCAGCATCTAGGCCTGCGGAACACATCTGCGCCGCCGTATCGATGCCCATGGAATTATGCTCGAGATCGATAAACAGCCAGTCGAACCCACACACCTGCATGATCTTCGCCGTGTCCACCGTTCGCGCCTGACGAAGGCCGACGCCAAGCGCCAGTTCACCGGCTTTGAGTTTCTCTTTGGTTACGTTCGCTGGCATCTCGGTCATCCTATGTCTGTGTTGTTCGCAAGCATGCCCGAAGCGTCAGCGGGCGTCCAATCGCTGGAAGAGCAGCAGTGTCGTTAGATCGCCATAGTCGATCCTGGCTCTGGCGCTTGCCGCGACACTTGGCTTCGCCCGCCATGCGACCCCAAGGCCAGCGGCCTCTAGCATTGGCAGATCGTTGGCACCATCGCCAACTGTAACGGCATCATCGAGACTGATCGAAAGCTCAGCTGCAAGTGCGCGCAGCGTCGCGAGCTTGGCGTGCTTATCAAGAATTGGATCCAGCACCCGGCCCGTAAGCTTTCCGTCCAGAACTTCAATGTCATTTGCCTGATCTCCATTGAAATCAAGGCGTTCTGCAATGCGGCTGGTGAAATACTTGAATCCGCCAGACACCAGCCTGCACTCCGCACCTGCCTTCCGCATGCCAGCGACCATTGCCTCCGCACCGGGTGAGAGCTCCGTCCCTAAATAGGTGCGCTCAAGTACGCCCACATCCATGCCAGCTAGAAGAGACATGCGCTCGCGAAGGGCGGATTCGAAGTCCAACTCGCCATTCATTGCGCGGGCGGTGATTGCGGATATCTGATCCTTCAGCCCGGCTTCGCCCGCCATTTCGTCCAGTGTTTCCGTAGTGACGATGGTTGAGTCCATGTCAGCGATCAGCAGGCGCTTTACACGGGTTTCAGATGGCTGCAACGCGAAATCTACTGTAGCCAGTCCAAGCGCCGTCCGGACTGCCGACGCCAGGCGCTCATCCCGAAAATCAGCCGCTGCTGCTATATCAGCTGCCCTGCCTTCCGCAAAAATATCTGGCGTGCTGATTGCGCCTGCTCCGCCTGCCGCGAGTGCGGCCTGCCCCATGTCAAGAAATTGGGGGTCGAGCCGTTCGCCCAGCGGCGCTACAAGAGTAAGTATGGCGTTCACTTCAGATCCTTCCGGTGCGGCTGCAGCCAAACCCGTTCTCATCATCGCTGGCCCCACCGCCAGCGGTAAATCCGCTGCTGCATTGGATGCGGCGCGGTTGACCAATGGCGTGGTGATAAACGCCGATAGCATGCAGGTCTATAAGGGTCTGCCTATAATTACCGCCCGTCCCTCGCCCGATGATGAGGCCGCTGCCCCACACCGGCTCTATGGTTGGCTGGAACCCGATGACGTGTGTTCTGCCCAACGGTGGCGGGACACAGCGCTGGCAGAAATTGAGCAGGCGCATTTAGCCGGCCGCCTGCCCATCATCTGCGGTGGCACAGGCTTTTATATTGAGACCCTAACAAACGGCCTCCCCCCTGCACCAGATATCCCCCCAGACATACGAGACGCCGCCCGAGCGGAGGTCGCAGCAGATATCGCAGCGGCTCATGATTTACTGCAGGCGGCTGACCCGGCAACAGCCGCCCGGATTGAGCCCCGTGACGCCCAGCGCCTCGCCCGCGCTATTGAAGTTTGGCGCGCCACCGGACTGATCCCGTCGGAAGTGCTGAATAAGCCACGGATAGCACCTACGGGCCTGGTGTTTCATCGCCTGATCCTATTGCCAGAGCGGCAGACGCTCTATGAGCGCATCAACCGCCGGGCAGCACTGATGGCAGATATGGGAGCTTTAGAAGAAGCAACGGCATTTCTTGCACGAGGCTTAGAGGACTCCTTACCCGCCATGAAGGCAGTTGGGCTCAGGGAATTTGGCGCCGCCTCACGCAATGAAATTTCAATAATTGACGCCGTGGAAGCAACCGCCCAGGCATCCCGTCGCTATGCAAAAAGGCAATTTACATGGCTGCGCGGGAGAAGAGTAGCATCCGAAATCTTCAATACGCAATATAATTCCAATTATACGGCCAAAATGGAGGAATATATCAGTAAGATCGGGTTGACCGTGCCTTAATCTGCTTATAATGTGCGCAAATCTAGCGACATTGCCATTATAGCAATAAAATGTCGCAATCCAATTTCACTGTGACGAGCAATCTCATGTCGAAAAATGAAATGACTGGTGCCGCGATCATCGTGCGCGCCTTGATCGATCAGGGCGTTGAGGCCGTGTTTGGCTACCCAGGCGGTGCCGTTCTGCCGATCTATGACGAGATATTCAAGCAGAACCACCTGAAGCACTATCTTGGACGCCAGGAAGGCGGTTGCTTGCATGCCGCTGAAGGGTATGCGCGATCGACTGGCAAAGTCGGCGTAGCGCTCGTTACGTCCGGCCCAGGTGCAACCAACGCTGTCACCGGGCTAACAGATGCACTGATGGACTCAATCCCCATCGTCTGCCTTACCGGCCAGGTGCCGACGCACCTGATCGGCAATGATGCCTTCCAGGAAGCGGACACCACGGGCATCACCCGGCCGTGCACCAAGCATAACTACCTTGTGAAAGACATTGCAGACCTGCCGCGGGTTATGCATGAAGCCTTCCATGTGGCCTCTTCTGGCCGCCCCGGTCCTGTTGTGATTGACCTGCCGAAAGACATTCAGTTCGCAGATGGCATCTATCAAGGCCCCGAAGCGTTTGATCATCGCTCCTACAAACCAAAGACTGATCCCAGCACCGAAAAGCTGGATGAAGCGCTTCGCTTGATGGCGAATGCTAAGCGCCCACTGTTCTATGTGGGTGGTGGCGTTATCAATGCTGGCGGTGAAGCTTCTGAGGACCTTGTGAAGCTCGTGCGCGCCACGGGATTCCCGATTACACAGACGCTGATGGGCCTCGGTGCCTTCCCGACGGACGACAAGCAGTCCCTGGGTATGGTTGGGATGCATGGCCTGTATGAGAGCAATATGGCGATGCATGATTGCGATCTGATGATCGGCATCGGCGTGCGCTTCGATGACCGCGTGACCGGTCGACTCGACGCATTTTCGCCAGGCTCCACCAAAATCCAGATCGATATCGATCCGTCATCCATCAATAAGAACGTTCGCGTTGATTTGCCAATCGTCGGTGATGCGGGCAAGGCCATCGACTATCTGTTGAAGGGCTGGCGCGCAAAGAAAATGAAGGCTGATGGCGCAGCACTCGATCTTTGGTGGAAGGTGGTCAATAAGTGGCGCGAAAAGCGCTGCCTCAGCTACACACCAGACAAGACCATCATCAAGCCGCAAGAGGCGCTGGAGCACCTGCAGGCCGCGATGGAAAAGGACGCGCGCGAATATTACGTGACGACCGAAGTTGGCCAACACCAGATGTGGGCGGCGCAATATCTGCAATTCCGTCAACCACACCGTTGGATGACCTCGGGCGGTCTCGGCACCATGGGCTATGGCTTACCCGCTGCTATCGGCGTGCAAGTGGCGCATCCAGACGCGCTCGTGGTCGATGTATCGGGCGAGGCATCCTTCATGATGAACATGCAGGAAATGTCCTGCATCGCGCAGTACAAGCTGCCTGTGAAGCTGTTCATCCTGAACAATCAGTGGATGGGCATGGTGCGCCAATGGCAGGAATTGCTCCACGGTGGACGCTATTCTGAAAGCTACACAGACAGCTTACCGGATTTCGTGAAGCTGGCGGAGTCGTTCGGATGGACCGGCATGGTCGCTAATGATCCGAGCGAACTCGACGATGTGATTGATCGGATGCTGACAACGGAAGGCCCCGTCATCGCTGACATTCGGGTTGATCAAAAAGAAAACTGCTATCCGATGATCCCATCGGGCGCTGCCCACAACGAAATGCTGATGGGCCCAGGCGCGGTGCAAGACGCAGATGTGAGCGCAGCCGGAAAGGCGCTGGTATAAGATCATGGCTTCCGTATACGAAGAACAGACTCACATTGAGCAAGTCGCCCGGCACACAATCGCCATTCTGGTCAGCAATGAACCGGGCGTTCTCGCGCGCGTCATCGGCCTGTATTCTGGCCGTGGGTACAATATCGACAGCCTAACAGTCGCCGAGACTGACCATATCGCCGGCCTTTCGCGCATCACCATTGTGACGACAGGCACGCCGATGATCATTGAGCAGATCAAAGCGCAACTTGGCCGCCTTGTTCCTGTCCACAAGGTCTCGGACCTGACAGAAGAAGGCCCGCATGTTGAACGCGAGTTGGCGCTGATCAAGGTCGTGGGAACCGGCGAACATCGGGTAGAGGCTCTGCGGATTGCAGGCATTTTCCGCGCCCGGGCTGTGGACAGCACAATCGATAGCTTCGTGTTCGAACTCACTGGATCGTCAGAGAAAGTTGACGCCTTCATCAACCTGATGAAGCCGCTTGGCCTTGCTGATGTTGCACGAACAGGCGTCGTCGCCATTGCGCGCGGCACAGAGGCGCTTTAAAAACCGTTCATCCTTCATTTGGCTAGAGCGTTCAGCCCTGGCCGTTTATCCATCCAAAACCTGTAAAGTCTAAGAGGAGACCCGCCAAATGCGCGTCTATTATGATCGTGATGCCGACGTAAACTTGATCAAGTCCAAAAAGGTCGTGATCGTTGGCTATGGCAGCCAGGGCCATGCCCATGCCAACAACCTGCGTGACAGCGGCGTCAAAGAAGTTGTCGTCGCATTGCGCCCGGGTTCCGGCAGCGCCAAGAAGGCCGAAGATGCGGGCTTCAAAGTTATGCCCCCTGCTGAGGCCGCCCAATGGGCTGACGTCATCATGATGCTGACGCCAGACGAAGGCCACGCAGCACTTTGGGAAGACGATCTGCGCGACAACATGCGTGCGGGCGCTGCCCTCGCGGTTGCTCACGGCCTCTCCCTGCACTTCAACTTGGTTGAGCCTCGCGCGGACATTGATGTGTTCATGGTCGCACCAAAAGGCCCAGGCCACTTGGTCCGCACCGAATATGTCCGCGGCGCTGGCGTGCCAAGCCTTCTGGCGATTGGCCAGGATGCAACAGGCAACTGCCACGACATTGGCCTCTCCTACTCCTGTGCTAACGGTGGCGGCCGGGCCGGCATCATCGAAACCACGCTTAAGGAAGAGTGCGAAACTGACCTCTTCGGTGAGCAGGTCGTTCTCTGCGGTGGTCTCACAGCATTGATCCAGGCCGGGTTCGAAACGCTGACCGAAGCCGGTTATGCACCAGAAATGGCCTATTTCGAATGTGTCCATGAAGTAAAGCTGATCGTTGACCTGATCTATGAAAACGGTCTTGCTGGCATGCGTTACTCCGTGTCCAACACGGCAGAATACGGCGATTACACCCGTGGCCCACGGGTCATCGATGCGGATACCAAAGTGCGGATGAAGCAGATTCTGGCCGAAATCCAGACCGGTGAATTCGCCCGTGAATTCGTCACCGAAAACCAAGCTGGTCAGCCTAGCTTTAAAGCCAAACGCCGCATCGGCGCAGGCCACGAGCTCGAGGTCGTTGGCGAACGCCTGCGCGGCATGATGCCTTGGATTTCCGAGAACGCGATCATCGACAAAGCCAAGAACTAATTTCTAGCGCTTTTCATAATCGGCATTGCGCCGGCCTTAGGGAAACCTGGGGCCGGCGTTTTGCATTGGATTGAGGTACTAATCCAGATGGCGCAAATTGAGATTGCATGACAATTCGAGATTAGAGCGGATTGAGCGGCAATTGAATCATTAGGGATTCCGTTTGGCGTTATTTTGTGATTCATCATGAGGGCTGGTGAAGGAGGCCAGCCTGCATGGCCAAAGCCCTCTCTGTCGATCTTCGCCGTCGCGTCGTAGATG
>CALLKY010000058.1 GCA_938083135.1 uncultured Alphaproteobacteria bacterium
GAAGCCGCAAAGGCCCCGTTTCCGCTTCACCCGTCGCGTCCGTTGCCAAACTTCCACCCTGCAAAATCTAACTCATTAATACGGAAAGATTATCACGCCTCGCGGCACCGCCAAGCTAAATCTCATATGGGAAATGTGGGACGAAAGACCCTAGCATTCCATTCGATGGTCAACGCGTATTCACCAGCGATGAAATTCTCGAGCTGGAGCATCTGCCAAAAACGATTGCGATTATCGGCGGCGGCGTGATTGGCTGTGAATATGCGACAGTGTTTGCTGCACTGGGTGTCCGTGTGACGTTGATTGATAAGCGCGAGACGCTGCTTGATTTCGTCGATCAGGAAATCATTGACGAACTGATTCATGAAATGCGGCGCAATCGGGTCACGCTACGTCTCGGTGAGGCTGTACAATCTGTGGAAAGCATTGATGGCGCGAATGGCGGTCGCGTCCAGATTTCTCTGGAAAGCGGCAAGGTTATTCAGGCCAAAAAGGCGCTTTACTCAATCGGACGCACGGGCGCGATTGATACGTTGAATTTAGACGTTACTGGCGTTGAGCCTGACTCGCGCGGGCGGCTGGTCGTGAATGAGCGATACCAAACCAGCGTCCCGCATATCTATGCCGTTGGCGACGTTGTTGGCTTCCCAAGCCTTGCGTCGACATCAATGGAGCAGGGGCGGATTGCTGCGTGCGACGCGCTGGCGCTCACGAAAACGCCACCGAGCCCGCATTTCCCGTATGGCATCTATACGATCCCGGAGATTTCAGTTGTCGGCAAAAGCGAAGAAGAGCTGACGAAGGCTGGCATCCCATATGAAATCGGTAAGGCAAGCTATCGGGAAACCGCACGCGGCCAAATCATGGGCGATGGGGCGGGATTGCTGAAACTGATCTTCCACCTGGAAACGCACGAACTCCTGGGCGTTTGCATCATCGGCGAGGGTGCGAGTGAGTTGGTGCATATCGGCCAGGCTGTAATGGCGCTTGGCGGTAAGGTCGATTTCTTCATCGACACCGTGTTCAATTACCCAACGCTGGCAGAATGCTACAAGACTGCGGCGTTTGACGGGATCAACCGGCTGGCGGTTTAGCCCTCAGCCCTGCGTCAGCGGTTTGCGACGCCATATTTCTGGCGGAAGCAACCGCGGACGCCAGTGCGCTTGCCCGTATCAGGATCAATGACGGTTTCCATAATCGCAGCGCCCAACATCAGTTCGCCATTCGCGGACTGAATTGCGGCAGGTATCCATTGTGGTTCGCCACTGCCTGAAAACAATTCAGAGGTGCGCGAGGTCAAGAGTTCTTGCACGGGGCCGCCTATGAAGCTTGAGGCGGGTTTGCCGAATATATCGTTCGGCGCGATCATCGTAATATTGCCGCTGCTGTCTGTTTCCCAGACGCAATCCGCTGCCAGCGATAGCAGGTTCCGATACCGTTCCCTGGACACGCGCAGCGCATCTTGAATGCCAGCGGCGATCGTGATGTCGCGGCCAATTGCGAGCGCGCGGGTAGAGCCCCAAGGTGTCACTTCAAACTCGATCATGCGCTCCCGCTTATTGATCAGGGTCGGTGTGGTGACGCGGTCGCTGACGTTATCTTGCTGGACGCGGAGCACGGCCTCTCTCAGATCATTGACTACCTCGGGGTCGTGGGCGACATCCAGGCCAGCAATATTGCCATTTGTGATTTTTGTGCCTTCGAACAAGAGCACTGGGTCAGTCAGCGCCGCAAAAGGGCCCGTGATAGCGAACAGAGCGTTCGCGGGATCATCGCTTTGGCGACGGCCCTTGAACTCGGCTCCCTGCCGCCGATCTGCGTTCATGTGATGAACGACGCTTGGCACCTGGCTGCTCCATTGAAACTCAATAATGGTCAGCAAAGGCTTAGCTGCGGCTGCGTTAAGGGCCAGTGAAGCCAAAAAGAACAAAACGGCCAGGTCCAAAGGATCCAGCCGCTCTGCTGTCGTGCAGGTAACTTGATTTAGATGTTAGTACCAGCCAAGGCCGTCCAGGTCGTCATGGCGCACGCCATCGATCTCGACTGCGAAGTTCTCCCAGTTTTTGACCGAAAGGCCGAGGCCTGAGTCATAGTGCTGGCCGTGATAAGCGCCGTACTGATTGCCCGAGATGAAGTTATCCAGGCCGACAGCTTTCGACTGCACATCAACGTCATTGGCTTCATCAGCTGTAAGGCGCAGTACGAGGAGGTCGTAGCCGTTGCCGCCGTCATACTTGTCGTAATCGCCTGCGTTCTGCTGGCCGAGTACGAAGAAGCCGAAGTCATCGCCATCGCCAGCATCGATTTTGTCGGACCCAGCGCCGCCCAGCAGACGGTCCTGGCCATTGCCGCCAAACAGCATGTCATCGCCGACATTGCCGAATAGACGGTCATCGCCTTCGCCACCGTAGATGATGTCGTTTCCGCCCTGACCATCAATGTGGTCATCGCCGTTGCCGCCATCGATCCAGTCATTGCCATTGCCGACCCAGGCGCCGTCATGACCATTGCCGAGAGAGATTTCGTCGTCTCCGTTGCCGCCTTCAGCATAGTCATTGCCGTCGCCGCCCCAGATATCATCCTTGCCGTCGCCGCCGTAGAGAGCGTTATGGCCATTGCCAGCTTCGAGCTTGTCGTCGCCGTCGCCGCCGTGGAGCTCGTCATTGCCGTCTTCGCCAAAGACCATGTCGTTGCCAGCGTCGCCATACATCATGTCGTCGCCTTGGTCGCCATGGATGATGTCGTCGCCTTCACCGCCATAGACATCGTCATGACCGTCGCCGGCAAAGATTTTGTCGTAGCCGTCTTCGCCTTTGAGCGTATCGTCGCCGCGGTCGCCGGTGATGAGATCGTTGCCTTCGCCGCCCCAGACTAGGTCATGGCCTTCGCCGGCGTGCATTTCATCGTTGCCTTTGCCGCCGCTCATGCGGTCATGGCCCTTGTCGCCGGTCATGAAGTCATAACCATTGCCGCCAGCCATGGTGTCGTCACCATTGCCGCCATGCATGCGGTCATTGCCGGACTGGCCTTTGAGGATGTCGTTGTCATCATCACCGGTCAGTAGATCATCACCAGCGCCGCCGTTCAGCATGTCGTAGCCAAGGCCGCCATGGATGGCGTCATGGCCCTTGCCGCCGAACAGTTCATCGTGGCCTTCATCGCCGGTAATCAGGTCATTGCCGTCGCCACCATGCACATAATCATGCCCCTTGTGGCCGTACAGCATATCGTCGCCAGCGCCACCAATGATGGTGTCATTGCCATCATCGCCGCCGATCATGTCTTTGCCAGCGCCGCCATTGATGTAGTCGTGGCCTTTACCGCCACCCATCCAGTCGTTGCCGTCGCCGCCATACATGCTGTCGTCGCCGTCACCGCCGTTCATTTCGTCGTCGCCTTTGCCGCCGTCAAGCCAGTCATGGCCTTTGCCGCCGGAAAGGTTGTCACGGCCATCACCGCCGAACAGCTCGTCATCGCCGTCGCCGCCGATCAGAATGTCGTCGCCGCCGAGACCTTCGAGAACGTCGTCGCCAGCTTTGCCGTCGAGCGTGTCGTTGTAAGGTGTGCCGATCAGATGATCGTCAGCATAGGTGCCCTGATAATGGTTCATTGTGTGCCTCCTGGCAGCAGTGCGCCCTGGTTGGGCTTTTGAAAGTGTCGCGCCCCGCTTCTCGTTTGCTCGAAAGATGCGGTTTTCGCTTGCCAACTAATTTGGCGTCATCCCTGGCTTAATGGCGCCCCGGCAAATGGATTAACGCGATGGCGTACAGGCGCTTTCACTGGCGTCTCCTAGGGATTAGTATTTTGGAGTGACAGCGAATTAGGAGAGCCACGAAATGGCGTTGACGAAAGGCTACAAAGCGCTGCTGGCGGATGCCGATGCAGCGGTCAAAGCGCTTAGCGTTGAAGAAGTCCACGCCGGCCAGAACGATCTGGGCATGGTGATCTTGGATATTCGGGACGTGCGGGAGCTAAAGCGTGACGGCATGCTTGCTGGTGCGCGGCACGCACCGCGCGGAATGCTGGAATTCTGGGTCGCCCCTGATAGCCCCTATTTCAAAGATTGGCTGGCGGACCCGGACAAGACCTACGTCCTGTATTGCGCCAGTGCATGGCGGAGCGCGCTCGCAGCCAAGGACCTGCAGGATATGGGCATGGATAACATCGCTCATATGGCAGGCGGTATTAAGGCCTGGCGGGAAGCCGGACTGGACGTCGTACCGCTGCCAGAAAAGAAGAAGGGATAAGCCCCATGCCAATTACAAAAGGCGTCAAGCAGCTCTGCGATGAAGCAATGGCGGAGATTGAGAATATGCCCGCTGCTGATGCGGTGCAGGCCCAATATGATGAGGGTATTCAGCTCGTCGATATTCGCGATATCCGTGAGCTTGAGCGCGACGGCCAAGTCCCCGGCGCCATCCATGCGCCGCGGGACATGCTGGAGTTCTGGGTTGATCCTGAAAGCCCGTACTACCGCAATGACTTTGGCACGGGGCAGAAGTTCGTGCTGTTCTGTGCGGGTGGCCTCCGCTCTGCGCTTTCTGCAAAGCGGCTGCAAGACATGGGTTTCGGCCCAGTTGCGCATGTCGTCGGCGGCTATGGCGCTTGGAAACAAGCTGGCGGTGCCACTGAAGCCCGCCCGACAAAGAAGTAACATATCCGCCGTATGCGGCGGGAGAGGGACGACAGCACTATGAGTGAATGGGATTATATTATTGTTGGTGGCGGGTCTGCGGGGTCCGTTATGGCGAACCGCTTGTCGGCAAAGCCGGGTAACAAGGTGCTGTTGATCGAAGCTGGCCCGGATACACCCCAGGGTGAAATCCCGGCGGAAGTGCATTCCAGCTATCCTGGTGTAGCGTATTTCGACCCGCGTTTTCACTGGACCGAACTCAAAGTGACAACGCAGCCAAAGCGTCACAACGATCCAAGCTTCTCTCCGCCAAAACGCTCGTATGAGCAAGCGCGTATCATGGGGGGTGGATCGTCGATCAATGGCCAGCTCTTTAATCGCGGCGCGCCGACGGATTTTGATGGTTGGCGCGATATGGGCGTTGAAGGCTGGGGCTGGGATGATGTGCTGCCATTCTTCAAGAAGGCAGAACGTGATCTCGATTTCCCAGAAAGCGAATGGCATGGGGATTCAGGCCGCATCACTGTTCGTCGCCTGTTTGAGGAGCAATGGGCCGGCCATTCCCATGCGGTCAAAAAAGGACTGGCTGACGCTGGATATGACTATCTGGAGGACCAGAATAGCGCGTTCCAGGATGGTTTCTTCCCGCTGACGATCTCCAATGCCTTCGACCGCCGTGTCTCCGCCGCTATTGGCTACCTGGACCCGCCAACGCGCCGCCGTGAGAACTTGCGCATCATGGCTGAAACCCGTGTCGGTGAAATTCTGTTTGAGGGCAAGCGCGCCTCTGGCGTCATGGCCAGCACCAAAGGCGGCAGCATGGAACGCCATAGTGCAGCGAAGGAAGTCATTGTGTGCTCCGGCTCCCTCCATTCGCCGGCACATTTGATGCGCGCGGGCATTGGCCCTGAAGGTCATCTCAGGGAAATGGGGATAGAGGTCCGTCATGCACTGCCGGGCGTTGGCCAGAACTTACAAGACCACCCCTCGGTCAGCCTGTCCTCATATTTGAAGAAAGAGGACCGAATTCAGCGCGATGATGTGCGGCACATGCATATTGGCTGGCGTTTCTCCTCCAACATGCACGATGCGCCAGCGGGCGATATGTTCGCGGCCCAGGTTGCCAAATCCGCATGGCATGATCTTGGCAAGCGGATGGGTTCAATGTTGGTTTGGGTTAACCGGACCTATTCCACTGGTGAAGTGAAGCTGGCAGGCCGTGATTGGCGGGATGAGCCTGCGGTTGATTTCGGCCTCTGTTCTGACCGCCGGGACGTTGACCGGCTGGCAGATGGGTTCCGCCGCTGCGCCGCGCTTTATCTATCTGATGCGCTGCAAGGCACGGCGATTGATCCGTTCCCAACAGCCTATACGGAGCAGGTGCGCGCCGTCAGTAAGGTCAATGGACGTAACAAGGCGCTCACTTGGCTGCTGGGCAAAGTGATGGATGGCCCGGCACCTGTGCGGAAGCTGTTGATTGAAAAGGTGATCACCGGCGGTGTGACGCTACAGGACCTGCTGGCTGATGATGAGGCGCTTGATCAGTTCGTGATCGCCAACGCGACTGGCACCTGGCACGCCACCTGTTCCTGCCGCATGGGTGGGGATGATGACCCGATGGCGGTGACTGATAATCAGGGCAGAGTGCGCGGTGTTCAAGGTCTGCGGGTGGTCGATGCGTCGATCTTCCCGACAGTGCCATGCGCAAACACCAACGCGCCAACCATTATGTCCGCCGAGAAGATTTCAGACGCGATTGTGAATGCTTGAAGCCATGCAAGATGACCGCATTCTGGTAATGGACAGTGTCACCAAGATCGAACCTCAGGACTTTGGCAAGGTCTTGATCGCGGCATCCCATGGCGGTGTTTATGCAGGATATTTAGCGGCATTGGGCCATGGCCGTGGCGTAGTTTTGAATGACGCAGGTGGCGGGCTGGATGGCGCTGGATATGGCGCGCTCGACTGGGCGGATGGCTTCGGCATGCCAGTAGCGGTCGTTGATTGCATGTCCGCCAGGATTGGCGACGGCAAAGATATGGCCGCCAACGGCTTGATCTCACGGATAAACGCATCTGCGGCGAAGGCTGGATGTTCCGTTGGCATGGAGGCATGGGACGCAGCCAAATTGATGCTGGCAGCAGAGATGTGGTCGGGTGACGCGCCCAGCCTGCCAGAAAGCCGGTTTCAGATTGATGAGGTTCCAGGCAAACGCAAAGTCTTTGGCTGCGATTCTGCCTCACTGATCAAGGAAGATGAGGATGCTGGCCAGGTTGTCGTCTGCGGGTCCCATGGCGGGCTCTTTGCAGGCAACTCTGCATACATCCTGAAAGCGCCACTGTTTGGCGTGATTCTGAATGATGCGGGGCGTGGTAAAGACGATGCTGGCGTGCAGCGCGTCTTTGCGGCGGAGCGCATGGGCATAGCTGCTGCTGCAGTCGCCTCGACCAGTGCCCGCATCGGGGACGCCCGTTCAGCCTGGGATACGGGTATAATTTCGGTCATGAATCGCTTGGCAGAGCGCGTGGGCGGCAGGGTCGGTATGACATCGAAAGAATATGTCGCGGTGCTTCAAACGGCGGAATGATTGCGCTATGTCGGCTCTAAATCAGGCTCATGGCGGAATTTAACCCGGGCTTGGACGCCAAACCGTTGCGCCTCAGCCTCAGCCGCTGCGCCAAGTGCCTCTAGTCCTGCGGCATTCAAGGGTTCAGCGTGGCGAATAACGACGTTCAAACCTTGTGCGGCAGGTCGTGTCTCTAGCCTGAAGAACCCTAATACAGACAAATCTGCTTCTGCAATGAGTGCATCATTCTCTGCAGTGTCAGCACCGTTTGATTGATCATACCGGTATCCGCTGCCATTGCGATCAAGTGGTGCCGCGATCAGGTCTAGCCGCAGATCTGGTACGTCAGCGTCTGGGTCATCTATCGCATTCTCAGCATCTGCATTTGTTGCCTGTTGCTCTAGTGCGGCTGGTTGGTTTGTGCGCAATAGATCTGCTGTCTCAGGGCCAGGTGGACGCGTGAGCACCTGAACAACGGCCTGCATCTCTGGTGAAGGTTGGGCTGGTTGTGGTGCTGGTTGAACCGGGGGTGGTGTAGTGGCTCGGTCCGAAATTACAGCCGGTGGTGGTGTCGTGAGCGCAGATGGTGCAGACGCTGGCGCTGCAGGAATTGGTGCTGGCTGAGATTGGCCGCTTGATGCTGCCGCTCTGGTGGGCTCCGTCGAAATTGGCGCTTGTGTTGGCTGTGGAATAGGTGGTGTTTCTGGAATGCGGCTAACAATTGGTCCGAGTGGCTGGACGGGTGGCTGGACAGGGGCCGGAGCAATGTTTGGCGGCTGTACTGGCTGTGCCATTGGGGTTGCCGGCGTCGTTGGGCTACTTGCTGGCGGCGGATTTAGGTTCGGCGGAGCAGGTGCCGGCCGCACCTCCACTTGTGCTGGGGCCGCTGGAGTTCCAGTCAGATCAGCTGGCGGCAGAGTAGGTTGAGGCATCTGCCCGGTTGCTGTCACAGCCCTAGCGACAGGTTGGTGAAGGGTGGCGGTTTGGTTTGTCGAAGGCTGCGGGATTTCAGCTGTCGCCGGAGACGCCACGACGGCCCCAGCTGGACTAGCTGTAGGACGGACAGACTGCGTTAAGGACTGTTTTGCGGCCATAGCTGGTGGTTGTTGCTGAGGAGATAGCGGCGCGTTCCTGGTGTCGCTTAATGGTCTCGGCGTGTGAGGCGCTGGTTCGTTTGTAGATTGGGTCCTGACTTCTGGCCGTGTCAGCGCACCTTCAGCCAAGGACTGCGCCGGCAATGGCGTCACCGTGCTTTTTGGCGGACGGGCATCCTGGGCCACAGTGTCCGGTGCTTGCGGCATTGCTTGGTTTTGTGATTGTCCTGTCTGTGATGTGACGGGGCGCTGCTGGGTATCAGGCTGAGAGACCAGAGTGCGAACGCTGTTCACGTTTTTCCCAACTTGAACACTGTCGGCGGCAGGTAGGCGCTGCGGCTGTTCGGGCCTGTTGTGTGGGATCAAATTTGGCTGCGGACGGTCTGCCAACGGTGGCGTCTGTGGCTGGTTAGACATGCGCGGCGCTTGCTTGGAGAGCTGCTGAAAGTGAATAGAATCACTGACGGCTTTGTTCTCAGCACGCGGCAGTATCGGCGCAATTGGCGTTTCTTCTGTCGCTGGTAAGGGAAGCATCATTGGCCTGGTTGGTTGAGGGCTCCCGACCTGCTGCTGGAGTGCGCCTTTCGCCTGGACCGGCAGCGGCGGTTCAGTTGCTGACCTGGGTAATGTGGGAGGCTGCTTGTTCACCGGTATATTTGAGACTTCGACACGTGGCGGTGGTTGAGGCGCAGTTCGTGCGGCGTCCGGCACGAATTGACGGTCTATTGATTGTGTCATCCCGCGTGACAGCGGGGGTGCGAGCTTCTGTTCCGCTGATACCGGAACAGGCCGCTCCTGTGGTTGGATTGCTGGTGCTGTCGGCGGTTGCCGGTCTGCCGCTTGCAAGCGAGGCGCAATCTGCTTGATGGGCGCGTCGGAACCTTGGTGCACAGCGCGGGCGAGTACTTCCAGGGAGGGCGCATCAAGCCCAGCGGCGGGCCTCGCATTGGGAGTACCAGGCTGGGGGAGGGCGCGCGATTGCGTTTGATCGACGCGTCCAGCCGTTGCTGGCGCAGGCGCTTTTGTTTCTGTGCCTATAGCAGCAGAGGCGGGTGCCCGTTCTCCCATTGCAGGATCGCGTCCCCGTGCAGGAAGGACGAGTGCGGCCATGTTGGGTGCTGGATTTTGCGGCAAAGCGAGTGTGACATTGAGACCGGGCTTCAGCAGCGCGGCGAGCTTTAGCGTGATTTCACCATGTAAGGTCGTGAGTGTCGTCGCGCCGCCAAGGGCCTTGCCTGCAACCGTTGCCGGCAGAGAGCCGCCAGCGGCGTCCAGGGCACGGGCAAGCGCTGGATCAAGCTTCAATATCCGCCCAGCAGCGCCAGTAGTCGGAAGGGACGGGGAGGCGGCTGGCAGGGGGTGTGCAGCTGTCGTCATTCCAGTGACATCAGGCCGCCTTAGCGCGGTTCGTCAGCAGCGAAGCGGCAAGCTTTTTGACATCTTGTGCAGCGGGACAATTCGGTGCGAGGTCAAGAAGCGGTGTTTGGCGTCGGATCGACTTCGCTACGTTTGGGTCTCGTCGGATGATTCCTGCTAGAGCATCGTCCTAAAAATCTGAATCGGCGTGGATTCCCATATTAATGGAATTGTGATTCACCTTCTTTGGAGGTGGATCATGGGCAAAACATTGTCTTTGGATATTCGAGACCGTGTCGTGGTGCTTGTAGATGAGGGCCGGTCCTGCCAGGAGACGGCGCGACGGCTGCGCATATCGGCGGCGAGCGCTGTCAGGATCATTCAGCGCAAGAAGCGGACTGGCGGGGTAACGGCGGCGCGTCAGGGCCGTCCGAGGCGCAGCAAGCTGGACGCCGTCTCGG
>CALLKY010000059.1 GCA_938083135.1 uncultured Alphaproteobacteria bacterium
CGTCCTTGGCTCTAACAGCATGAGTCAAAAGCTAAAGGCCAACCCAGTACCTCTGTGACCCGCAGTTTTCCTAGTCTCATTATATTTTGTGCCATCTATAACGAGTTGCATCAGGGCTATCTCAAGGGTGGAAAAGCGGAACATACTGAGGTGAGACCTATCTGATTTTGTCAAATTACCCATAGGAAGGAGCCAGAGAACACAACATTTGGTGCTGCGTAATTGTTATGGCACTGCATATAGCGTCTGACTGTGTATCTAACTAACTGAGTTCGTTGTCTTGTTGGTAGAGTCGTCAGTTCGCTACTGCCTCACACAAGCCACTGTCACCCTAGGAGCTAAAACTGATGACCAAAGGAATCGAGTTCGCAAGCCACCTTCAAACTAATCAAAGCCGAAACACCTTATCCAAAGCCTTAAACTGTGGGGAAATTTGTCTACCTATTGTCTACCTCGAATAGGATTGCGCATTTTTTGGAACGCTGTATTTTCTCTAAAACTGATGGTGAGTATGGCGCGCCCGAGAGGATTCGAACCCCTAACCTCCTGATCCGTAGTCAGGTGCTCTATCCAGTTGAGCTACGGGCGCGGCGCAGAGAGCGTTGAGCCCTATGCGAAGAGCGCGGAAGCTACTTGATTGGGTATGGGGTGGCAACTGGAAATTTGGCCGCAGGGGCGACTTTTCTAGGCCGCGCCGGAAATGCCGCGGAAAATTTGGCGGAAATAGGTGATGTGCTTGGACGGGGCGATTGTATCTGGCGGCGTTTTGCTTTTATATCCGCCACTGTATCCGCCCAATTGGGGTGGTCGATGAAACGCGCATCAATGTCCGGGGGGATCGGTGCGCGTAATCGGGGAAATGTGGTTTGCAGCGACTTCGCGGAATGATCATCAAATGCGCATGCGTCACCAGCTTGGCGATGGGCTTGGTTGCGTGCGCCCAACAGGGGCCATCCTATCAGCAGCCCTCCCCTTATCCGCCAGCCAGGCAGGCAGATGCGCCACAGCTACAACCGGCACCTTCGCTGGCGGCACGCCCTGTTCAAAGCGGCGGGCCAACCGGCACCTTCGTTGGTGCCAAGGTGCTACAGCTTCGTGGTGACTTGAATACCATGCAGCGTGGGCTATCGGCCCATGGTCAGCAGCTCCGCCAGGGGCAGGCCGCCACCGTCGCCCATGCTGAGCGTTATCACCAGCTGGTCGCGGCGATTAATGCCCGCCTGCAGGTTGGCACCACGCGCGGCAACCCGATTCTCACGAGCCAATTGGCCGAAGCGCAGGGCCAGCTTGCCCGAATTGATGCGGACGTCGCCCGGCTGGGGGATTTGGCTGCACGGGTTTCCACCGATTCGGCCCTTGCGGGATATCTGCTCGAATCCGTACGCGCGGCCTATAATTTGTCCGGTGCTGTGGATGAAGACCACCGCCAGCTGGCAATTCTGGAAGATGAGGTCAACCGCACCGTCGTACTGATTGATCGCCTGTTATCCGAAATCAATACCGATGTAACGCGCCAAACGGCCTATGTCGGGCGCGAACGGCAGAACATCACGACCCTATCGCTGGCCGTTAAAAACGGCGAATCCTATGGCGGCAATCTTGGTGTTTCTACATTCGCAGCCCCCGCCGCCGCGCCGCAACGTCAATTCAGCGGCGCAGCGCCCACGCGCTCCGGTCGGCCACTGGTCGTGATCCGGTTTGACCGGGCGACGGTGGAGTATGAGCAACCACTGTATCGTGCGATCAGCGAAGCCTTGTCCCGCCGTCCATCCGCGAGCTTTGAGATTGAGGCGGCGGCACCTGCTACCGCCGCATCGCCGATTTCAGCCCGCCGCCAAGCCGAACGCGTAACCCGGACGCTGATCGAAATGGGCGTGCCGCGCAATCGATTGGCGCTGTCCGAACGCATCGCACCAGACGCCCGCAGCGATGAAGTCCGCATTTACGTGCGCTAGGGCTGGCCTGCGACTCACATCCACAACGCCTTCCGGAGAGAGCCGCCATGGCACCCCATTCATTTCCTGTGTCCTGGGAAGATCTGCACCGGGACGCCCGCGCCCTCGCTTGGCGGCTCGCGACCATGCCGAAGTTTGACCGCGTCGTCGCCATCGCGCGCGGCGGGTTAGCCCCGGCAGCGATCATCGCCCGGGAGCTTGAAATTCGCTATGTGGATACGGTTTGCATCGCCTCATACGAAGACCGGGACCAAGGAAAGCTGAACGTGCTCAAGGGCATGAATGACCCAGGCAACGGCGCTGGCATTCTAGTGATCGATGATTTGGTGGATTCGGGTGAGACGGCACGTGCCGTCAAGCAGATGCTGCCCAATGCCCATATCGCGACGGTCTATGCAAAACCGGCCGGGCTGGAAGTGGTCGACACATATGTGACCCAGGTCAGCCAGGACACATGGATCATCTTCCCTTGGGATGAGGGCGAGCCCGTGGCTCATGCGCACGCTGCCGGGCGCACAGCGCCTTAACGGTCAATGTAGGCGCACAGTGCCGGATCACGCGCTTAGCGCTGGCGGGCTGATACCTTCAGCGCCTGAATTGTCTCCTCACCAAGGGCGCGCGCCGCCTCTAAACGCTGGAGGCCTTCAACCAATACCAGCCGCTTGCCGTCATCACGCACCATGATTGGCACTTTCTGGCCGTCTTCCATCATGCTTTCCGCGATCTCATTGACCTTGGCCTGATCAATGTCGCGCTTGCGCTTGGCTGGCACGTAGACCTCTTCGATGGTGATCTTATACGTATCCATCAACTTCCTTCCTGTTCCAGACCGTCGCTAACAGCATGGCGGCTAACCAGGATGAACGGAAGAGATTAAACCTCGCCGAACTCAGCACCCAGGCCAATAGCCTCCAGCACCGTATCAACGCCCTGGGGTGCAGTAATAGTGCCAGACCGAACGCCAGCTTCAGCCGCCGCCACCTGGGCCCTCGCTTCAACCGCCCCAAGCATGCCAGCCAGCAACCGGTCTTGGAGCATGGCCCGCAGCCAGCCGACTTGTTGGTCCTGGCGACGACGGTCGAACTTGCCGTTTGCGATCATGATTTCACGATGGCGCTCAATCTCTGCCCAAAGCGCATCCAGGCCAATATTCCTCAGCCCGCTGCACAGCACGACGGGGGCGGCCCAGTCAGGGTCCGCCTGGGCCATGATGTGCAGGGCTGCGCGATATTCCCGTTGCGCCGCCTGGGCGCGACTGGCGTTATCGCCATCCGCTTTGTTGACGGCGATCATGTCCGCAATTTCGAGCAGGCCTTTTTTGATGCCCTGCAGCTCATCGCCAGCACCGGGCAGCATTAGCGCCAGAAAGAAATCCGTCATATCAGCGGCAGCGATCTCAGATTGGCCAACGCCAACGGTCTCCACCAGCACGACATCGTGGCCAGCGGCTTCCATAACCAGCATGGTCTCCCGCGTCGCACGGGTGACGCCACCAAGCGTTCCAGCAGACGGCGATGGCCGGATGAAGGCGCGTGGGTCCGCCGCCAATGCCGCCATCCTTGTTTTGTCACCAAGGATACTGCCGTGGGTGCGCGATGATGTGGGATCCACCGCCAGCACGGCGACACGGGAACCGCCGGCGATCAAAGTCTGGCCAAGTGCTTCAATGAAGGTGCTCTTGCCCACACCAGGCACGCCAGTAATCCCAATCCGGCGGGCGTTTCCTGTATGTGGCAACAAACGCTGCAGCATCGCCTGGGCTTGGCGACGGCGGGCAGGGTTACGGTTCTCAACCAGCGTAATTGCACGGCCGATCAATGCCCGATCACCGGCTAAAACGCCGTCCGCCAGCGCATCAGGATCAGCAGTTGAAATGGGTATTGGCATGAATGCGGCCGCCAGAAACAATACAAGCTGTTCGGGACCAGCCGCTCAGGACCGGGAATGGTGGGCGCGACAGGGATTGAACCTGTGACCCCTGCCGTGTGAAGGCAGTGCTCTCCCGCTGAGCTACGCGCCCGGCACGCTAGTGCGAAGAAGGGGGAGTTACGGCATTGGGGCCGCGCCTGTCAATGGCATGATATGGCGGTTTGATGCCGGATCCAGCCGCGTGGGAAGGTGCCGTGAATTAAGGCAATGTCGTGGCGTCGCTTGAATGTGGCGCTGAGATTGCGCATATCCGCTACAACTGTGTTCATCTGGAGTTATTGCAATGGCGATCCGTCAAACATTGGCTGGCCTGATATGCACGATCGCAGCCAGTGCCGCTGTCGCACCGGCGCTCGCCGGCAGCGTGATGAATGGTGCTCCGGCAGCAAAGCCTGCAGCAGCGGGCTCGTTTGTGTATCAAGGCTATGCTGGCGGCTTTAAAGTTGGCGAAGTGGCGATGGACTTGGCCCTGCGGGATGGACGCTACGCAGCGAAAATGCGCCTGGAGACAGCAGGCATGGTCGGTTGGTTCGTCGAATGGCGGCACGGCACGTCTGTTCATGGAGCGGCGTCGCCCGACCAGGGTCCAGCGCCCCACGGCGCACCGTTAACGGTGGAGCGTTACCACGCAGACTCCTACTGGAAGAAAAAAGACCGGTTCGTGAATTTTGAGGTTCGCGAGGGCGGAGTGGCCGAAGTAACGAAGGCCGCCCCGCACCCAGTCAAAGACGAAGAACGCCCACTGATTACAGCGGCACAGCGCACAGATGTTCTGGACCCGCTTACCGCCATCATCGCCGTTGGCCGTACACTTGAGCAAACCGGCTCCTGTAAGGCGTCGTACCCAGTTTATGATGGTCGCAGGCGCTATACGCTGAAGATTGAAGATCAAGGCATCGCCGAGCTGGAGCCTAGCCGCCGCACGCCATATGAAGGCAATGCGCAACGGTGCAAATTTGTGTTTGAGCGGGTAGCCGGATTCCGCAAAGAAATCGCGGCAGACGACGAACCCACCAATGGTCGCGCTTATTATCGTCGGCCCGCCCCAGGCGCTCCAATGATGCCTGTGAAGATCATCGCCGAGTTGGAGCTTGGCTCTGCGATCATCAACCTCAAGCAGTACAAGGCGCTCGATCCGGCGAAGGCAGAGCAAACGCTGCTGCAACAACCAACAAAGCCATAAATCGCATCAAAGCAGATCACTATCACCAAATTTGGGACTTGTTTACGTTCGTCCGCCATTGTCCGCCTGATAGCACCAACACGGTCTTTGATGCTTAGGGGCAATTAATGAGAGACGCGGCGGAACAGCGCCCAACACCAAGCGCTAACGCAGATGCGGCAGAAGCAGAGAAGCTGAAATTTCTCGGCATGATTAGCCATGAGCTAAAAACGCCACTGAACGCCATCTTAGGCTTTTCCAATCTTATCGAAGTTGAAGCACTGGGGCCGCTTGGAGATACCGGTTACAAGGATTTTGCACAGGAAATTCAAACCAGCGGCAAATCTCTGCTCAAGCTCGTGAATGAGTTGATCGCGGTCGCCCAAACCGAGGCAGGCGCTGTCGCTTTTGCAGAAAGCCATGTTGATATTGTCAGCTTGGCGGCAAAGGCTATGGCCAGCATCACTGCAGAAGCAAACCGTAAAGGCATCGTTCTCCAGAACTTGATTGAGGATGGTGCCCCCGCCATCTGGGCCGACCAGCGTGCAATGGCAAAAGCGCTAGGCGCCATTCTGGATAACGCCGTAAAATTCACCGACAATCAGGGCTTGGTAACGCTGGAATACTCCTTGGAAGCCAATGGTGACCTGCGCCTTCAGGTCAGCGATACGGGTTGCGGCATTCAAAGCGAAAAGCTGGCGCAAATTTTTGAAGCCTTTAAGCAGGCTGACGAAAATTTAAACCGCAATTACGAGGGTGCGGGGCTCGGCCTTTATTTGGCGCAATCGCTGATCACCCAGCATAATGGCCGGATCGAAATTGAAACCTCGCCTGGGGACGGTGCGCGTGTGTCCATCATTCTGCCCGGCGAGCGCCTGCTTGCCGCTATGGACGAAGATGATCTGACCGTCATGGATGATGGTGATGACGACACTGCCGCCAGCGCGATCCTTGCTGTTACCCATGCCGGCCAACGCTATCAGGCGTTCGCCAGCGCCAATGAATTCGTCATCGGCCGACTAAGCGCAAACGCCAAAGCCGGTGACGTTGATCTGGTCATTGATGACCGACGTGTCTCCCGCCCCCATGCACGACTGGTCTGGATCGACGGTCAGTTCCATTTGGTGGACGAAAGCCGACGCGGCAGCTTCGTTGTGAATGCGGATGGCGACATTGAGCATGTGACAATGAATGTCAGCGCGCCTTTATCCGGAGCGGGCAAAATTACCCTTGGTGATCCGCCGGACAGCGTTGACCCCGTCACCATAGAATATGCCATCAGCATTCTGGACGCGGCGGCGACGTGACTGCCAATGCCGACCTGACAGAAGAACATCCAACCGAGACCGGTTTGCTAGCGGAAGAGTCCACCGAATCAGGCTCTATCGTGACCATGGCGTCCGCGAAGTGGGGCGCGCTGCTGCTGGATGTGGCGACCTTAACCCGCCAAGGCGGCGGACGGCGCGCGAATAGTGATGCAATGCTTTCCAGGCCAGCTTTCGGGCTTTTCGCTGTCGCTGATGGCGTGAGTACCCTGCCAGGGGCGGCCGAGACATCCCGGCGCTGCCTGGCTTACTTATCGCTTGGCCTGGAAGGCGTAGAAAATCCAACCAGCGAATCCGTAGGCACCGCCATCAAAGGCATCAACGGCCGGCTCTTCGCTGAAGGCCGGGCGAAACGGTCAAACGTCAAAGGTGGTCTCGGCGCTAAGGGCGCAGGCTTAGGGGCCTGCACCCTCGCTGGCATGCTGCTGAAACCGGATAGCGCGCTCGATTTCACGGTTTTCCACGTGGGTGACGCCGAAGTTTGGCTGAATCTTGATGGTGATGTGGCGCGTGTGACCGAACCGCAGCAGGTGCAGCGGCCGTCTACACGCGATCCTTCAAAAATGGTCACACGCCTGGCCGCTGCCATGGGCGCCAAGCCAACTGTAACCCCCATTGTTCAGCAGTTTGATGCGAGCGGTTCAGGTGGTGCTGTGATTTGCACAGATGGCATCGCAGGCGCGCCGGACCTTGCGGCTGACCCCTGGTTTTCCGCCGCAACGTCGAATGACATTTTTGAGCAGCGGCTTATGTCTTACATTCAAGACGGCCAGATGGATGATGCGTCCGTCGTCGCGCTGCGTTGGCGGCCCGCTACAGCGTAACCATTCCCATTTTCTGATCTACACCGCAGAATAGAGCCCACACCCCGACATACCGGGAATGGGACCTATGAAAATAGACGACTGCATCAATCTGGAAGACCTACGCGTACTTGCCAAAAAGCGCATCCCCAAGATTGTCTATGACTTCGTTGAAGGCGGCGTGGACGACGAAGAAGGGCTGATGACAAACCGCAATGCCTTCGCCCGTCGCGCCCTGGCACCGCGATATATGGTCGACATTTCGAAGATCGACCAATCAACGACCCTGTTCGGCCACACATATTCAAGCTGCTACGGTATTGGCCCCACTGGCGGCATCGGCAACTTTCGCCGTGGCGGAGACCTAATGCTGGCCGCCGCCGCCAGGGACGCGAATATTCCGTTTGTTATGTCCGGCGCTGCCACTGCGCGGATGGAAGATCTGGCAGATATCGCGCCTGACCATGGCTGGTACCAGCTGTATACGGCGAAGGACCGTTCGATTAGCGAAGATCAAATCAAGCGTGTTGCAGACCTTGGTATTCCAGCGCTGATGATCACCGTCGACGTGCCGACCACCCCTAACCGCGAGCGCAATCGCCGCAATGGGTTTGGCCGCCCGCTCCGGCTGTCACTGGCCTCCAAACTCGATGCGCTGCGCCGTCCGTTCTGGATGAAGGATTATGCCAAGCACGGCATCGCCATGATGGAGAACTGGCGAAAGTATGCACCACCGGGCGCTTCCGCTGAAGAGGTTGGCGAATTCGTCGCCACGCAATTGCCAACCAGCTTACAATGGAAAGACATCGAGACCTTCCGCAAGCTCTGGCCGCGTCCGCTTATTCTGAAAGGCATTATGCGGACGGATGATGCGCAGCGCGCGGCTGATATCGGTGTGGACGGCCTGATCGTCTCCAATCACGGTGCCCGCCAGCTTGACCGCGCACCCTCCGCCCTTGATGTGCTGCCGCATCTGGACGCCGCCGTTGGCGACCGCATGACGTTGATGATTGATGGCGGATTTCGCCGTGGGTCGGATATCGTGATCGCCAAGGCCATGGGTGCCAAATTCGTATGGCTTGGCCGCCCGACCCTCTACGGCGTTATCGCAGGCGGTGATGCGGGCGCGGCCAAGGCTGTTCATATCGTCCATGATGAGATCAAGAAAGTCATGGCGCAAATCGGCTGCCCGGCGCTCGATCAGCTAGGGCCAGATTATTTATTTGATGAAATCATGATGGGTCGCAACGCCCCACAATAACCGCAACGAAAGCCTCGTTTCATGTCCAAGCGCATCGTATTCGTAACAACTTTCCCCGTTGCCGCTGATTTCGGGCGGGATATGGTCCCCGCCGGATATGATCTGGTCGTCACCGAAGCCGGTAGTGCTGAGTACAAAGCCGCACTGGCGGATGCTGAATATCTTGTCGGTTTCGTCGATATGCTGGTGCAGGATCAACTGTTCGCTGATGCGCCCAACCTGAAGCTGATCCAGCTTTTGAGCGCTGGCTATAACAGCGCTGATATTGAAGCTGCCCATAAGGCTGGGGTGCCGATCTGCAACAATGGCGGCGCCAATTCCACAGCAGTATCTGAGCATGCGATCCTGCTGATGCTGGCGGTATCGCGCCAATTGGTGAAGCAGCATGTGAATGTTGCAGCAGGTCGATGGCGGGGCAATGAGCCGCCAAAACTGCATGAGCTGCGGGACAAGACTGTCGGCATTATTGGCCTTGGCAGCATCGGCAAGAAGACCGCCCGCCTCGCCGCCGCCTTTGGCATGCACGTAACCTATTACGATATCGCGCGGCTGAGCGAAGCCGAGGAAGATGCGCTTGGCGTCCGCTTCCGCCTGTTCAGTGAAATCATCCAGGAATCGGACCTGATCAGCCTGCACGTCCCCTTGAATGACAGCACCCGGCACATGATCGGCAAGCCAGAATTCGCCGCGATGCAGAACGACGCCATTCTGGTCAATACCAGCCGTGGCCCAGTCGTGGATGAGGCCGCACTGATTGACGCCCTCTCCACGGGAGCGATTGCAGCGGCAGGACTTGATGTGTTTGATGAAGAACCAACGTCACCAGACAATCCGCTGCTGAAGCTCGACAACGTCACTCTCACCGCCCATATGGCCGGCCCGACCTTTGAGAGCCACAAAGCCCGCGTCCGCAATGCGTTCGATAATGTGCAACGGGTGGACCGGGGCGAAGCGCCGCTCTGGGTCATTCAGGAATTGGCTGAATAACGACAAAGCTTCAGTCTTTATAAAAGCCCGTGACCGCAAACGCGCGCGCCAACCGTAGGACAACCTGCGAACGCATCATCCAGGGATAGCCGTGGCTAAAAACTGGCTTGCCTGTCGCTGCTTGCACCTGTGCACTTTGGAACGGGACCCGGTCCAGCGGCATGGTGACAGCAATTAGGCTTGGCACATTGGCGAGGGCGGCGAGATCAGCTTCAGCCACACTTTCCAGCAGGTATAGCGTTAGGATCTGCGGCTGGGTCGGTGTGCGTGCGGCTAAGCTTTGGGCCGTTGCAAAATCATAGGTCTGCAAAACAAACTGGTCCCGCTGCATTTCAGGCGGAACCGTGGCTGCGTAGGTTTTCCAGAACGGCTCAAATTCAAATTTCGTGTCCGTCACAATGCGACAGTCCAAGCAGGTATGTCGAACCCAATCGATGAACTGGCCGAAATCCAACCGCGTTAAGGTCCTGTCAGTGAGGAATGTGGCGCGGTCTGGCGCTTTGCCGCCGTAAGCGTCCCAATCATGGGCGAGCACGATGTGCTCATCCGCCGTCAGTGCCAGATCAATCTCAAATATTCGTCGCCCAGATTGGTAGTTCTGATTGAGCGCTTCCAGCGAATTGGTATAGGCAACGCCATCAAGCAAGCCGCCAGCTTGGGTGATGTCTATGCAGCACCCACTGCCGGCAAAGCTCTGCCGCCATTCCAGCGGCGGCGTGGCCCAGCGCAGAAGCGCTAGACCACCCACAATCAGAACCGCCAGAACGCCGACGGCGCGAAGTACTGAGCGCATAGAAATTCTCTCGTAAAATACGCCCAGCCGTTAGCCGGGCATGCCCGCCATATCGACGGTATCGTAGAATTTCTTCTCGCCGAGCGCATCAATCCGCGCCCAGAAGGTTGGGCCAGCGGCAAGGCCAGCCTCATTCTTCTCCTCAGTCTCGCGCCAGATCGTCCAGGATTCAGGGTGCAGGCGCCGCGCCTCAGTGAATAGCGGTTCGGCTGCATCAGCCTTGCCCTGCCGCATTAGGAACTGGCCCAAGCGGAAGTTAGCATGGGCCGTCGCCACGTTGTCGTCAGGTATGGTCATCCGGGCTTTGGCTTCGGCCGCGCTGAAAACATGCTTGCTTTCAGCGCCATGCTTCACCCAATCCCGGATCGCATCCTGATACACGATCCGCGCTTTGTCCCGTCGCGCTTGGACTTCGGCTGGAACCTCACGGGTGACTTTATCCCGGGCGCGGACGGTATCGTAAGTGCCCGCGACTTCTGGCGGGCGCACAATTTGGCCGGATTCATCGATCCATAAAGCCTGGGGCACGTTCACCATATTATAGAGCCCGGCAACGCGGTGGTCCCGGTCAATCAGGGAAATGTAATCGGGCGCGGCCGCCTCAATGAACGGGCGGGCTGCTTCAGCGTCAGCGTCCATGGCGACGGTGATAATGGCGAAATTCTGGTCTTTTAATTCGTCGAACAAGGCCTGCCACACGGGCAGATCAGCACGACAGCCTCACCACGAGGCCCAGGTCGCAAGGAAGACCTTCTTACCCCGCTGGCCAGAAAGCGCATGCTGTACGCCCGCCAGGTCCGGCAAGGTAAAATCAGGGGCCGTTAGTGATTCAAGTGAGGACCGGCGCGTCTCAGCACCCTCACCCAGAAGCCATGCGCTGCCATCATCGCTGCTCGCGACAGGCCAGCCCATATGACGCCAGAACGCGGCAGCGTCGATCTTCCCGTCGCGGGCGAACCCGCCAGGTGTGGCTGACACGCAGACCTCACCCAGGCAAAGGCCCTCGGGCTTCAATTCCCAGCCCGTTGCCGCTGTCATGTCCTCCGGCGAAAGCCAAAGCCCTCCGTCATCTAAAACAGCGTCCGGCATTTGCCGTTCGCCACTATCCGTCAAAAGCCAAACCATATGTGTTCCCGCCTTTTTGAATTCCGCTGCTGGCCAATCTTCTTGGCCACGATCATGCCAACCCTATCGCAGAATGCCCGGCTGGCATAATCGGCACACCACCTTGCGAGCGCGAGACACTTCGGCCACGCTCATACTCGAACGCTAGCAAAATGGAGGATCATCATGCCGAAATTGCGCCACATCGCTTTGACCGTGCCTGATCTGGAGGCTGCGGCCCAATTCTATGAGAAGACATTCGGGATGACGCGGTCCACGGAATCAGAAATTGCCATTCTTATGACTGACGGCGTGATTAGCCTCGCCATTCTGAAGTTCCAAACGGACCAGCAAGCGGGCGACGAACGCGGCAAGGATTTTCACGGCCTGCATCACATGGGCTTTGTTGATGATGACCTGGACGGCATGACCCAAAAGATCGAAGCCAATGGCGGCAGCTACCACATGCGCCTGCCGGACTCAGATGAGGGTGCCACTGAAGTAAAATTCCGAGACCCAAACGGCGTCGTGTTCGATATCGTCGACAAAGGCTACGCAACACGGGCCTGGGGCCTCGACGTTGATAAGCACTGACGCAACAGTCTTCACCAAGTCCTTCACACAGCAAGAGCCAATAGCAGACGCGGCGATGCAGGCCGTCGCTGCGGTCCTCCAAACGGGCCGCCTGCACCGCTACAATGTGGACGATGGTGAGGAATCTGAAGCCGCAAGGCTTGAGCGCGAATACGCAGCCTGGCAAGGCACAGACTATTGCCTCGCCTGCACATCTGGCGGCTATGCACTGCAACTCGCTCTAAGGGCAGCAGGATTGCAGGCTGGCGATACGGTGCTGGCCAATGCCTGGACATTGGCACCTGTGCCCGGCGCAATTTACGCCAGCGGTGGCCAACCCGTTTTTGTGGAAATCGATAGCACATGCCGCATTGATCTGACTGATTTGGCCGCCAAGGCGGACGCCAGCGGCGCCAAATTCCTGATGCTTTCCCACATGCGCGGCCATATCGCCGATATGGAGGCGATCCAGGCAATATGTGAAAGCCGGGGCATCGTGATGATCGAGGACTGCGCCCACACCATGGGTGCGCGATGGAATGCCGTGCTGTCCGGTAATTTTGGCCACATCGCCTGCTTCTCGACCCAGACGTACAAACACATGAACTCTGGCGAAGGCGGCCTACTGACGACGAATGACCCTGAAATTGCGGCCCGCGCCACCATCCTTTCCGGCTCCTACATGCTTTATGACCGCCATGGTGCCGGACCAGACACTCAAGCCTTCGAGGATGTGCGGCTAACGACGCCAAACTGTTCCGGTCGCATGGATAATATGCGCGCTGCCCTACTCCGCGCGCAGCTGCCTGACCTGCCGGGCAAGATAGACGCCTGGAACCGCCGTTACGCGATCCTGGAAGCAGCGATCACGAGAACCCAAGGCCTCGCACCCATTCCCCGGCCTACTTCTGAAGCCTATGTCGGGTCCTCCATCCAATTTCAGGCGATTAGCTTGCAGCCAGCGCAGATCCCGGATCTGCTGGCCCGGCTGGCAGCGCGCGGTGTTGAGGTGAAATGGTTCGGGGAGGCAGATCCGCGTGGGTTCACCAGCCGCTATGATAGTTGGCGTTATCTGGCAGATATCGCCCCCCTGCCGAATACGCTGGATGCGCTGTCCAAACTGCTCGACATGCGCATTCCGCTGACATTCGATGAAGCCGACTGCACGCTAATCGGCACCATTATCGGCGAAGAAGCGGCAAAGACACTCTAGGCAGCCACACCCAGGGCCAAATCGAACAGCGGCATGAAGTATTCTGGCTCCTGTGCGCCGGACACCGCATAACGTTCTTCGATGATGAAGCATGGCACGCCCTGAATGCCGACCTGACGGGCGCCAGCGTCCGCTTCCCGCACGATGTCCGTGTCCAGGCCGCTGATAAGATAAGCCATCGCCGCGTCCCGGTCATATCCGACCGCACTTGCCAAACTGGCCAAAACCCCGTGTTCGCCCAAGCGCGCGCCCGCAGTGAAATAGGCATGAAACAGCGCATCGACCAATTCTTCCACTGGTCCCTGCTGGTCCGCCCAGCGGATTAAACGATGTGCGTCCAAGGTATTGGGCATCGTTTCGATCAGATCAAAGCTGAACTCCAGGCCTTCGCCCTCACCGGTGCGGCGGATGCCATCATAGATGCGGCCCGCATCTGCAGCGCCAAACTTGGCCGTTAGAAATTCTGCCCGCGTCATGCCTTCGGGCGGCATCCAGGGGTTCAGTTGGAAGGGTCGCCACTTCACATTCGCCTGAATTTCAGGTCGCATTGCCAATGCGCGCTCCAACCGGCGCTTGCCGATAAAGCACCAGGGGCAAACGACGTCTGCGTAGACTTCAATCAGCATAGCGGGACTTCATTTTCTGGCGTTGCACGGCAGGAACATCACCGCCGCCAAAATTTAGCACGATGCGCTGGGTTTTCCAGGTTGAGATCATCAATCTGCTAGCAGCCGATTGAGCCAGGCAAGTGCCGCGTCTGCATCCGCAACCGCATCACCCCTTGGCGCGGGTGGGCGGCGGATAATGACGGTTGGGATATCAAGCGCGCGGGCGGCGTGGATTTTGGCCTCCGTCGCAGCGCCGCCGCTGGCTTTCGCAACCAACAGGTCAATGGCGTGACTGCGCATAAGGGCGATCTCAGCATCAGCCTGAAACGGCCCGCGTGCGACGACATATTCAGCGTTGGCCAGCGGCGGCGGCGATGGCGGTGCATCCGTCATCCGCGCCAGAAACCATACATCTGGCATATCTTCGAACGCCTGAAGTGAGCGCCCGCCAACAGTCAAAAACACACGGCGGGCTTCAACGCGCGGAATTGTGGCGGCAGCGGCGGCAAGGTCTGGAATCTCAATCCAGCGATCCCGTGGATCACGCCGCCACATGGGCCGGATGATCTTGAGCCGTGGCGTGGCTGTGCGTTCTGCAGCTGCATAAACCTGTGCTGCCATTTGGGCCGCGAATGGGTGGGTCGCGTCAATCAACACATCAATCCGTTCCGCCTGGATATACTCCACCAGCCCATCCACGCCGCCAAACCCACCTACGCGGACGGTGCCTGGAATGGGTGCCCTGGATTGGGTGACGCCCGCCAGTGCCGAAATTGCTTCTACCCGATCTGCCATCTCATCATAGAGCATCCGGGCGATAGCAACCGCCTCCCCCGTCCCGCCAAGGATCAACACTCGGCGCATCAGGGGCGCTCCGGCTTGGACTGTATTTCAGGCATATCGGCGCAATCTTGCAAAGGGAAACAAGCTTTAACATACGCGATTGCGTTTTCCGCCGCTGCCTGAGACCATTCCCGCATCTGAACCCGATGGAGCGCCCGCCCATGTCCGCCGCTACCCTTGATATCCGCCCGCTCGCTGGTGCCTGCGGGGCTGAGGTTTTTGGCGTTGATGCGACGAAACCGCTGTCGAATGATGTGTCTGCAGCGCTCAAGGCGGCATGGCTTGAGAATCAGGTGATTGTGCTGCGAGACCAAGACTTATCGCCCGCAGGCTTGGTGACGCTTGCCCGGAACTTTGGCGCACCCAACATCTACCCATTTGTCAAAGGTTTCGATGAGCAGCCGGAAGTCATCCGGATCGTCAAGGAGCCCAGCGACGACAAAACCTTTGGCGAGCGCTGGCATTCCGACACCACCTATCTGCCAAACCCGCCCATCGCAACCATGCTTTATGGGGTGGAAATTCCCGAATATGGCGGCGACACAGCCTTCGCTTCCGCCCAGCTTGCCTATGAGCGCCTGTCCCCTGCTATGCAGGACATGCTTAGCGGCCTTAAAGGCGTAAACAATGCCAGCGTCCCCGGTGGGCGGGCTTCGGGGCGATTGAAGTTCTCCAACATGGCGATCACGGACCAGGATGAGAATAAGCTTGAGGCAACCCATCCACTGATCCGCACGCACCCGGATACAGGCAAGAAATCCATCTATGTGAACAGCATCCATACAAAGCGTATCGACGGGTGGACTGAAGCCGAAAGCAAGCCGCTGCTGGATTACTTGTTCGATCACATCACGCGGCCTGAACATACTTGCCGCGTGCAATGGACCAAGGGTGCGGTTACGCTTTGGGACAATCGTGCCGTTCAACACACGGCAATCAATGACTACCAGGGTCTTCGTCGCGAAGCCTGGCGCGTCACCATCGAAGGGGAACCGCCCAAATGACCGAAAAGCCCAGAATTGCAGTCGTCGGCGCAGGTGCTGTTGGTGCCTATATCGGGGGGTATCTTTCCCGGGACGGCAATGATGTGACGCTGATCGACGGCTGGCCTGCCAATGTGGACGCCATCAACGCCAATGGCCTCACTCTCTCCGGCTTGACGGAACCCGAATGCTTCAACGCGCCAGCCAAGGCGCTGCATATCGCAGACGTCCAAAGCTTGGTGCGCAGTCGGCCGATTGATATCGCCATCGTGTCCGTCAAATCCTATGACACCGCCTGGGCGACGGCGATGATCAAGGATTATCTCGCACCGACTGGCTTCGTACTGTCGCTGCAAAACTGCATCAATGAGGAAACGATTGCGGGCATCGTTGGCTGGGGCCGTGTCGCTGGATGCATCGCCGCCAAGATTGCGGTTGAGATGACAGGCCCAGCCACAGTGCGCAGGGGCGTTGCCCTTGGCGGCAATAAGCACACCGTTTTCCGTGTTGGCGAGCCCCATGGCCGCATCACGCCGCGCGTGCAGCAACTGGTCACGATGCTGTCCAGCATCGACAGTGCGCGATCTACTGAAAACCTGTGGGGGGAGCGGTGGTCGAAGCTCTGCGCCAACGCTATGGGCAATGGTGTGTCGGCCTCAACCGGCTTCAGTTCCAACGAAGTCGCGCGCGAACCACTGACCCGGCGCTTACAGATCAAGCTGGCGGGTGAGGCTATCGCTGTTGGCCAGGCGCTGGGATATGCGCTAGAGGAAATCAACAAGCACCCAGCGGAAGATTGGATTGCCGCCGCATCTGGGGATGCCAAAGCACTGGCCGCCGTCGAGGCATCACGCCTTGCCCAGACCAAAACCACCGCCGAAGGCTCCCGCCCCTCCATGGGCCAGGACATCCAGAAAGGCCGCCGCACCGAGATCGAGCAAATCAACGGCTTCATTGTTGAGAAAGCCGCCGAAATTGGCCTGGAAGCGCCTGCAAACGCATTCCTGGTCGAGGCGGTTAAGCAGGTGGAACGAGGATTGGCAGAGCCAAGCCTGGATCGCGTGCGGGATGCTCCCCTCGGCGCGATCGGTGTTTGAGGCACGAACAATCACGGCATACTTGAAGGCGCAATTTCTTATCTAGGATTGTATTCGTGACCTGCTGTGACCGCGCAGCTTTGCAAGCTACGCCACAATTTTCTCCAATAATCCACGATTTCTGCAGATATTGCAGAACCTAAACAGGAGCTGCAGCAATCAAAATCTATAAAATTTGGGCCAGAGTTTAGAACAATTTTCTGAAATTCTCTTTTTATAACCGGTACATAAATTCGTGTGATAGCGATAGTTAATGCGTCTTCACACAACCAATTTGTTCAGATTTAAAGTTGTGTAGTAATTTCGCTAGATACTCCATCCAACTGCGCCGGTTTATCCAGAAAAATTGGAGTTGCTTGCATGACGACAATTGATCTTGGGGCTGGCCTAGATAGCTGAGAAAGGCTATGCAGGTCATATGGTTAGCATGCGTCGGCGGAGTAGGCTTCCGCGAAGTATTCAGATTGAGCTGATCAAGTATTTCGTTGCAGGTTCGACGGCGCGCTCAG
>CALLKY010000060.1 GCA_938083135.1 uncultured Alphaproteobacteria bacterium
TGACGAAAGATGAAGGCGGTCGTCACACGCCGTTCTTCTCGAACTATCGTCCGCAGTTTTACTTCCGCACGACGGACGTGACGGGGACGGTAGAGCTGCCGGAAGGCACGGAGATGGTAATGCCCGGGGATAACATCTCCAGGGTGGTAAACCTGATCGCGCCGATTGCGATGGATGAAGGCCTGCGTTTCGCCATTCGCGAAGGCGGCCGCACCGTCGGCGCTGGCGTCGTCGCCAAAGTCGTCGCGTAAGCAAGCTGAAGGTTGAACGCTGGCGCCGCCAGCCCCGCTATTGGGGCAGGGCGGGCGGCGACAGGGGAAAAGAACGATGGATAGTCAAAACATACGCATCCGCCTGAAGGCGTTCGATCATCGCGTGCTGGATCAGTCCACAAGCGAAATCGTCAACACAGCGAAACGGACGGGTGCCACTGTGCGCGGCCCTATCCCGCTGCCGACGAAGATCCAAAAATACACCGTGTTGCGCGGCCCGCACATCGATAAGAAATCCCGCGAGCAGTTTGAGATGCGTACGCATCGCCGCGTGCTGGATATTGTTGAACCGACTCCACAGACGGTGGATGCGCTGATGCGCCTCGATCTTTCTGCCGGCGTCGATGTAGAGATCAAGGTCTAAGTTTATGGCAAGGTCAAAGCCCACCCGTAGAACTGGTCTGATCGGGCGCAAGCTCGGTATGACACGGTTGTTTGGCGAAGGCGGGGCGCATATCCCTGTAACCGTCATCGATGTCAGCGGCAATTTTGTCGTTGGTCAGCGCACGCCTGATGCCAATGGCTATGCAGCCGTGCAGCTTGGGTACGACCCGGCAAAGCCGAAGAACGTGCCGCGGCCAATGCGCGGTGTCTTCGCCAAAGCCGAAGTTGAGCCAAAGAAGCGCTTGAAGGAATTCCGTGTCAGTGATGACGCCCTTGTCGATGTCGGGGCTGAACTGTCGGCGGATCACTTCCTTGAAGGTCAACTGGTCGATATCTCCGGTGAGACAATCGGTAAGGGTTTTGCCGGTGCTATGAAGCGGCATGGATTTGCCGGTCTTCGGGCAACCCATGGTGTGTCCATCTCCCACCGTTCGCACGGTTCGACTGGTAACAGTCAGGATCCGGGCAAAGTGTGGAAAGGCAAGAAGATGGCGGGCCAAATGGGTGCGCGCAATCGTACGCAGCAACATCTCAAGGTCGCGCGCATCGATGCAGAACGTGGGCTGGTGATGGTCAAAGGGGCGATCCCCGGTTCCGCAGGCGGCTACATTTACATTAGCGATGCAATTCGTCGGCCCATGCCGAGCGATGCGCCGTTCCCAGCCGGCCTGAAGGCCAGCAACACTCCGGCCAATGACGAAGGCGAAAGTGCCGTTGTTGATGCACCGGAAGCTGCAGCCGAAGGCGGGGAGGAGTAGGTCCACATGAAACTCTCCATGAAAACACTAGCGAACGCGGATGCGGGTGAGATTGAAGTCTCCGATGACGTATTTGGCATTGAGCCACGCGGCGATATTGTCGCGCGCGTTGTACGCTGGCAGCTGGCGAAGCGCCAGGCTGGGACACACAAGACGCAGGAACGTGCTGAGGTGTCTGTCACCAAAACACGTATCGGGCGCCAAAAAGGTGCCGGTCGTGCGCGTCACGGCAGTGCGAACGCCAACCTGTTCCGCGGCGGTGCCGTTGCTCATGGTCCACGTGTACGTAGCCACGCGCACAATCTTCAGAAGAAGGTCCGCCGCCTCGGCATGCGGTCCGCACTTTCTGCCAAACAGGCAGAAGGCAAGCTGATGATTGTCGAAAGCCTGGCGCTAGAAGACATGAAGACCAAATCACTGAAGGCGCAGCTTGATGGTCTCGGTGCCCGGTCGATCCTTGTGGTCGGCGGCGCAGAGGTTGATGCCGGGTTCGCCCGTGCTGCACGCAACCTGGCTGGCGTGGATGTATTGCCACAGCAAGGCGCCAACGTTTTTGACATCATGCGCCGGGACATGCTCATCATGACCCGCGATGCAGTTGAGCACCTGGAGGCGCGTCTTAAATGAGCCGGGCAAGAGCAATCAAACCAGCGGCCAGCCCGCTGACGCAAAATCAGATAATGGACGTGCTGCGTAAGCCGATCATTAGCGAAAAAGCGACCCTGATTTCCGAACATAACCAGGTGACCTTCGAAGTCGCGATTGATAGCAATAAGGCTGAGATTAAGCAGGCTGTTGAAAGCCTGTTCAATGTCACCGTGACGGCCGTCAATACGATCCGCGTCAAAGGTAAGGTCAAGCGGTTCCGCGGCATGCTGGGCAAGCGCAAAGACGTCAAGAAAGCAATCGTAACCCTGGCCGACGGCGACATGATCGATGTCGCGTCCGGCGTCTAACGGCGAAACCAGGGAGGAGAGAGCAGAATGGCTCTGAAAAAGTATAAACCTACGTCTCCAGGACGTCGCGGATTGGTCCTCGTAGACCGTTCCGTGCTTTGGAAAGGCCGTCCAGTCAAGGATTTGACGGAAGGCCTGAAGAAATCTGGCGGGCGTAACAACCATGGCCACATTACTGCACGCCATCGTGGCGGCGGGCATAAGCGCCGGTATCGGTTTGTGGACTTCAAGCGCCGGGGCCGCGATGGCATCCCTGCAATTGTCGAACGGCTGGAATACGATCCAAACCGCACGGCCTTCATCGCGCTGATCAAATACGAAGATGGCGAGCTGGCTTATATCCTCGCACCTCAGCGGCTTGCCGTCGGTGACACGGTTATGTCTGGTGATAATGCAGACATTAAGCCGGGTAACGCGCTTCAACTGCGTCGCATCCCTGTTGGCACCGTCATCCACAATGTGGAGATGAAGCCAGGTAAGGGTGGCCAGATCGCCCGTGCCGCTGGTGCTTATGTTCAGTTGGTTGGTCGTGATTCCGGTGAAGCGCTGCTGCGCTTGGCATCCGGTGAAGTTCGGATGGTTAGCCAGGAATGCTGGGCCTCAATCGGTGCAGTATCTAATCCGGACAACAGCAACCAAACGCTGGCTAAGGCCGGTCGTAATCGCTGGAAAGGCAAGCGCCCGCACGTTCGCGGCGTTGTCATGAACCCAGTTGATCACCCGCATGGCGGCGGCGAAGGCCGCACCTCCGGTGGTCGTCATCCTGTTACTCCGTGGGGTAAGCCTACTAAGGGTCACAGAACTCGCAAAAAGAAGCCGTCAGACGCGAAGATCGTCCGGCGTCGTTACGGTAAGTAGGGGTAGACGATGGCGCGCTCCGTATGGAAAGGCCCGTTTGTGGACGGCTATCTGCTCAAGAAGGCAGAAGCTGTTCGTGAAAGTGGGCGCAACGACGTGATCCGGACTTGGTCACGCCGCTCAACCGTTTTGCCGCAGTTCGTGGGTCTCACGTTCGGTGTGCACAATGGGCAGAAATTCATTCCCGTCTCGGTCAATGAAAACATGATCGGCCACAAGTTCGGCGAGTTTGCGCCGACACGGACCTATTATGGTCACATGGCTGACAAGAAATCTAAGAGGGGCTGATGGGTAAGGGATCGAATCCGTCGCGCACCGCTGATAATGAAGCGCGCGCCTTTGTGAAGTTCCTGCGGGTAAGCCCGCAGAAGCTGAACTTGGTTGCGGGCCAAATTCGCGGTCAGCGTGTCGAGCATGCATTGAACGTGCTTGAGTTCTCACCAAAGCGCATTGCGCAGGACGTGCGTAAGGCATTGTCTGCAGCGATCGCGAACGCTGAGAATAATCACCAGCTTGATGTCGACCGTTTGGTTGTTGGCGAAGCCTCTGTTGGCAAGCAGATGATGCTGAAACGCATCCATGCTCGTGCCCGTGGCCGTGCCGCGCGCATCCAGAAGCCATTTAGCAATCTGACGATTATCGTCCGCGAAGTTGAAGACGCTGAGGAGGCTTCCTAATGGGTCATAAGGTCAATCCAATTGGTCTTCGCCTCGGCATTAACCGCACGTGGGAATCCCGCTGGTATGCGGGGGCTGACTTCGGTGATCTCCTGCACGAAGACTTGGCGATCCGCGGTTACTTGACGGACAAGCTTGCTCAGGCTGGCATTAGCCGGATCCTGATTGAGCGTCCCGCTAAGAAGCCACGTGTCACGATTTACACAGCACGTCCTGGTGTGGTTATCGGCAAAAAGGGTGCGGATATCGATAAGCTGCGTGGTGAGCTGAATAAGCTGATCAACAGCGATGTCAGCATCAACATTGTTGAAGTGCGTAAGCCTGAAGTTGACGCCCAACTCGTGGCGGACAATGTGGCGCAGCAATTAACGCGCCGTGTATCGTTCCGTCGTGCGATGAAGCGTGCAGTGCAGAGTTCGATGCGCCTTGGTGCGCTAGGGATTCGTTTGAATTGTGCAGGCCGTCTTGGCGGTGCCGAGATTGCGCGGACCGAGTGGTATCGTGAAGGGCGGGTTCCCTTGCATACGCTGCGGGCTGACATTGATTACGGTTTTGCTGAAGCAAAAACGACCTATGGCATTTGCGGTGTGAAGTGCTGGATCTTTAAGGGCGAAGTGATTGGCCACGATCCGATGGCACGGGACAAGCGCCTGGCAAGTGAACAGCCGGCTGCGACGCGCCAGAATTAAGTTTTTCTAGTTTGGAGATTTGAGCGATGCTCAGTCCGAAACGTACAAAATACCGGAAGGCGCATAAAGGCCGGATCCACGGGCTCGCTAAGGGCGGGACGGATCTGAACTTTGGCTCCATTGGTTTGAAGGCGCTACAGCCTGGTCGCATCACCGCGCGCCAGATCGAAGCAGCGCGTCGGGCAATGACACGCCATATTCGCCGTCAAGGTAAGGTGTATATCCGTATTTTTCCGGATGTGCCTGTGTCCACGAAACCTGCCGAAGTCCGTATGGGTAAAGGTAAGGGTTCGCCCGAATATTGGATGTGCCGGGTAAAGCCAGGTCGCATCATGTTTGAGATGGAAGGCGTGCCGGCTGATGTTGCGCGCGTGGCGTTTGAACTGGCGGCTGCGAAGCTGCCAATCAATACCCGCGTTGTGACCCGCCTCGGCGCCGAGGAGTAGGGCCATGAAAGCTGGCGACGTGCGCGCGAAAAGCGTTGACGAATTGAAAGACTCACTGGCCGCGCTCAAGAAAGAGGCGCTGAACTTGCGCTTCCAGCAAGCGTCCGGCCAATTGGAAAACACGGCCCGCGTTCAGACGGTCCGTAGAGATATTGCCCGCATTCTGACGGTGCTCGAAGAGCAACGTCAGGCAGCGGTTTGACGCGGAGGCTGTAACCCATGCCCAAACGAGTATTACGAGGCTTTGTCGTGAGCGATAAGATGGAAAAGTCCATCGTCGTCCGCGTCGAACGCCGGGTACGCCACAAGGCGTATGGCAAGATCATGACCACGTCTAAGAAGTTCATGGCGCACGACGAGACCAATGAATTCAAGACAGGTGATCAAGTCGAGATCATTGAAAGCCGGCCATTGTCCGCGAGAAAACGCTGGACTGTGATCAGCCAGGCTGATGCCGCCGCTGGCGGGGAGGGCTAACCTATGATCCAGGTTGAATCCAACCTTGAGGTCGCAGACAATTCTGGTGCCAAGCGCGTCCAGTGTATTCGTGTCCTTGGTGGCACGAAGCGGCGCTATGCGTCTGTCGGCGATGTCATTGTGGTCTCTGTGAAAGATGCCATTCCGCGTGGTCGCGTTAAGAAGGGTGAGGTGCATCGCGCCGTCGTCGTTCGGACCGCGAAGGACGTACAGCGCGAAGATGGTACGACGATCCGCTTCGACAAGAACGCGGCTGTACTTATCAATGCTCAGTTGGAGCCGATCGGGACACGTATCTTTGGGCCGGTGGTGCGTGAATTGCGCGCCCGCCGTTTCATGAAGATCATCTCGCTCGCCCCAGAAGTGCTTTAGGAGGCTTTTGGGATATGCAACGCATTCGTAAAGGCGACCAGGTAGCTGTGCTGGCCGGTCGTGACAAAGGCAAACGGGGTGAAGTCCTCAAGGTTATGCCCAAGGATGATCGTGTGATCGTTCAAGGTGTGAACATGGTCAAGCGGCATACAAAGCCGACCCAGTTTGCGCAAGGTGGCATCGTTGAGAAAGAGGCGTCAATTCACGTCTCCAATATCTCCCATGTTGACCCTGTTTCGGACAAACCGACACGTGTCGGTTTCAAGACGCTGGATGATGGCCGCAAAGTGCGCGTCGCCAAGTCCTCCGGCGAAACGATTGATCGGTAGACGGACATGGCAAGGTTATTACAACATTATCAGGACGTCGTGCGTCCGGCGATGCAGGAGAAATTCCAGTATGCCAACGCAATGCAAATGCCTCGGTTGGACAAAGTTGTCCTGAATATAGGCGTCGGCGAAGCCGTGAATGACAGCAAGAAAGTTCAGTCTGCAGTGCAGGACATGACCTTGATTGCAGGTCAAAAGCCTGTCGTCACGATGGCGAAGAATTCCATCGCGACCTTCAAGCTGCGTGATGGCATGGCGATCGGCTGCAAGGTCACGCTGCGTCGCCAACGCATGTACGAATTCATGGATCGCTTGGTGAATATCGCTCTGCCGCGCGTTCGTGATTTTCGTGGATTGAACGCCAAGTCTTTTGACGGCAATGGCAATTTTGCCATGGGCCTTAAAGAACAATTGGTGTTCCCGGAGATCCAGTACGACCAGATCGATGAAATCCGCGGCATGGACGTTATTATCTGCACAACGGCTAAGTCTAATGAGGAAGCACTTGAACTCCTCAAAGGCTTCAACATGCCGTTCCCGAACTAAGCGCGAAGGAGCCCGATTAGCATGGCTAAGATTAGCGCCATTGAAACCAATCTCCGCCGGCAAAAACTGGTGGCTAGGTATGCCGAAAAGCGTGCGGAGCTTAAGGACCTGATCAGCGATCAGTCCCAGCCCCCCGATGTACGCTTTGCCGCGACCTTGGCGCTGGCCAAATTGCCGCGCAATTCGTCGAAGACGCGTGTCCGTAACCGGTGCCTTGTCACTGGTCGTCCGCGCGCCTATTACCGCAAATTCAAGATGTCTCGTATCGCTCTGCGTGATCTTGCCTCAACGGGCATGATTCCTGGCGTTACGAAGTCGAGCTGGTGAGGATTAGAGGATGGCGTTAAGCGATCCGCTCGGGGATATGTTGACTCGCATCCGTAATGGACAGCGGGCCGGGCAAGCAGTAGTAAACTCGCCGGCTTCGAAGCTGCGCGCGAATGTTTTGGAAGTGCTTAAGCGGGAAGGTTATATCCGCGGCTTCGAAATGCATGAGCGTGACGGCGGCAAGAATGAGCTGTCGATCGAGCTGAAATACTATGAGGGTGAAGGCGTTATCCGCACAATTCAGCGGATATCGAAGCCTGGCCGTCGAGTATATACCGGCGTTTCGGACCTCAAGCCGCATCGAAACGGCCTCGGCATTTCTATATTGTCGACGCCATCAGGTGTGCTGTCCGACCATGAAGCGCGTAGCCAGAATGTTGGCGGCGAAGTGCTCTGCCAGATCTTCTGAGCGAGCGGGAAAGGAATTAGGCAATGTCACGCGTTGGCAAAAGCCCGATCGAGGTGCCGTCCGGAACGACGGTTACTATTGACGGTCAAACGATTAAGGCCAAGGGCAAGTTGGGCGAGCGTACGCTTCGCCTAGCGGATACCATTGGTGCCGACATCCAAGATGGCCAGCTTGTCATCACGCCGAAAGGCAATCCGGAAAAAAGCCGGATGATGTGGGGCACGATGCGTAGCTTGGCTCAATCCCTGGTGACAGGGGTTACGGAAGGGTTCACAAAGAATCTTGAGATCAACGGTGTTGGTTATCGCGCCCAGGTCGAGGGTAAGAACCTTAAGTTACAGCTTGGCTTCAGCCATGACGTGATCTTTCCTATTCCTGAGGGCATCGACATTAAGTGCGAACGCCCGACGGCGATTTCAGTGAGCGGCGCTGACAAACAACGTGTTGGTCAGATTGCTGCTGAAATCAGATCCTATCGGCCGCCAGAGCCTTACAAGGGCAAGGGCGTTAAATATGCGGATGAGTTTATCTACCGCAAAGAAGGCAAGAAGAAGTAATTCTGACGTAGGAGTCGCGCGGGATGTTTACCGCCAATCAATTGATGGAACGCCGGCGCGCGCGCACACGCGCAGCGCTGAAGCGGAAATCGCGCGGTCGCTTGCGGCTGTCTGTTTTTCGTTCAGGTCGGCATATTTATGCGCAGGTTATTGATGATGTCGTTGGCAAAACGCTGGCTGCAGCCTCAAGCCTCGAAAAAGATATGCGGAGCAAACTGAAGACAGGCGCCGATAAGGATGCCGCGTCTGAAGTGGGCAAGCTTGTCGCCGAACGGGCGAAGGCAGCTGGCGTTGAAGCGGTCGTATTTGACCGTGGCGCATATCGTTATCACGGTCGGGTGAAAGCCTTGGCCGAAGCCGCCCGCGAGGGCGGTCTCAAGTTCTAGCGGGACAGACAGCATGGCAAGAGGTCCAAGAGGTGATCGCGGTGGTCGTGATCGCGAAGAGAGCGACATCATCGAGAAATTGGTGTCAATCAATCGCGTCGCGAAGGTCGTCAAGGGCGGTCGCCGGTTCGGTTTTTCCGCACTGGTCGTAACCGGCGATGGCGCGGGGCGTGTCGGGTTCGGCGCGGGTAAAGCGCGCGAAGTGCCTGAAGCGATTCGGAAGGCAACGGAAAAGGCCAAGAAGACAATGGTCCGCGTTCCCTTGCGTGAAGGTCGCACACTTCATCATGACGCCAAGGGGCACTTTGGCGCTGGTAAGGTTGTGGTTCGTGCTGCACCTCCGGGGACCGGCGTAATTGCCGGCGGCCCAATGCGTGCTGTGTTCGAAGCACTTGGGGTTCAGGATGTTGTGGCCAAGTCGGTTGGTACGTCCAACCCGTATAACCTGGTGAAGGCTGCGTTTGACGCATTGGCCAACACACAGTCGCCTCGTCAGGTGGCAGGCCGTCGTGGCATGAAGGTGCCCGAAGTGCTTGGTCGTCGTGGCGCCGATGCAGAGGCTGCGGAAGCAGCCGGCGCTGAGGAGTAGGACTAATGGCTGACGAGAAAAAGACAGTAAGGGTTCGCCAGACAGGCAGCCCGATCAGGCGCCAGGCCTATCAGCGTGCAACGCTGATTGGTCTTGGGCTGAATAAGATTGGCCGGGTACGCGATCTTGAGGATACGCCGTCTGTTCGCGGCATGATCCGTAAGGTCGCCCATCTGGTGGCGGTAGAAGACAACGCTTGAATGCGCGCCCGCGCACTCCAAATGAGAGTGCAGGGTCATGAGAGGACGAGCCATGCGGCTTAATGAAATTAGAGACAACCCCGGCTCTGCGAAGCCTCGGAAACGCGTCGGTCGCGGCATTGGCTCAGGCATGGGCAAAACCTCAACGCGCGGCGTTAAGGGCCAGAAGGCCCGTAGCGGTGTGGCGATCAAAGGGTTCGAAGGTGGGCAAATGCCTATCTATCGCCGCCTACCTAAGCGTGGCTTTAAGCCCCGGAACAAGGTGTATTACGAGATCGTGAACACCGGTGCGCTGCAGAAGGCGGTTGACGAAAAACGGCTTGATGCTGGCAAAGGCATTGATCGCGAAGCGCTGGTCGCGGCTGGCCTGGTTCGCGTGAACGGCGCGCCGACCCGGATCCTGGGTAAAGGTGAGCTGACTGCGTCATTGAACATTACGGCACATAGCGTGTCTGCTGGTGCCAAGGAAATGGTCCAAAAGGCAGGCGGTTCTGTGACGATTGAAGCGGCACCGGTAGAGGCTGCTGAGTAATGGCCTCAGCCGCCGAAAGGTTGGCTTCGAACGTCAATTTTGGCGCGTTCGGTAAAGCCACGGAACTCAAACAACGCATCTGGTTCACACTGGCGGCGCTGATTGTATACCGGTTAGGCACATACATCCCTATTCCAGGCGTTGACTCCGCCGTTCTGGCTTCGGTCTTTGACCAGGCAGGCGGCGCTGGCGTGCTTGGCATGTTTGATATGTTCGCAGGCGGCGCGCTTGGGCGCATGTCGATCTTTGCGCTCAATATCATGCCGTACATTTCGGCCTCGATTATCGTTCAGCTATTGACTGCCGTTGTCCCGTCCTTCGAGCAAATGAAGAAGGATGGTGAGGCAGGCCGCAAGAAGCTGAACCAATACACCCGCTTTGGCACAGTGTTCTTGGCCGCCGTGCAATCCTTCGGCTTAGCCAGTGGTGTTGCTGGCTTCACGGGGCCGAATGGTCCAGCTGTCGCTAACCCAGACGTTATCTTCTTTGTTTCTACGATGGTCACCATCGTGGGCGGTACCATGTTCCTGATGTGGCTCGGTGAGCAGATCACGGCACGGGGTGTGGGCAACGGAATTTCGTTGATCATCTTCGCCGGTATTGTTGCGAACCTGCCACAAGCGCTGGCCCAGATGTTTGAACTGAGCCGGACAGGGGCGATGGACGCGATCTTCCTGCTGCTGCTGATGGTGCTGGTGGTTGCGGTTATCGTTTTCGTGGTCTTCATGGAGCGAGCCCAGCGTCGGATAATCGTCCAATATCCGAAGCGGCAGGCTGGCAACCGTATGGTTGGCGGTGAAGCTTCGCACCTGCCGCTGAAGCTCAACACAGCTGGCGTTATTCCGCCGATCTTTGCAAGCTCACTGCTACTATTGCCTGCAACATTCCAGACCCTCCAGTCCGGTGACTCGCTTCCCGGATGGCTCGGGACAATCATGGCGTATATGGCTCCAGGCGGTGCCCTGTACCTGACGCTGTACATCGCGATGATTATCTTCTTCTGCTTCTTCTATACGTCGATCACGTTTAATCCTGAAGAAACAGCCGATAATCTGAAAAAGTATGGTGGCTTCGTTCCAGGTATTCGGCCCGGTAAGAACACGGCGTTGTATCTTGAATACGTGCTGGAACGCTTGACGGTCGTTGGCGCTGCCTATCTCGCCGCAGTCTGCTTAATGCCAGAGATTTTGCGCACCCAATACGCCGTTCCGTTCTACTTCGGCGGTACCAGTTTGCTGATTGTGGTCAGTGTAACGATGGACACTGTGGCGCAAATTCAGTCGCACTTGATGGCGCATCAATATGAAGGCCTGATCAAGAAGTCTAAGCTGAGAGGGCGCCGGCGATGAATATCATCCTGCTTGGTCCCCCAGGTGCGGGCAAAGGCACGCAGGCGGACCGCCTCGTTGCAGAGCGTGGCATGGTTCAGCTTTCTACAGGCGATATGTTGCGCGCAGCAGTCGCGGCGCAGTCAGACGTTGGCAAGCGCGCCAAGGCGATTATGGACCGTGGTGATCTGGTATCGGACGAGGTGGTCATTGAGATCATTTCTGATCGGCTTGATCAGCCTGATGCGAAAGCGGGCGTTATCCTTGATGGGTTTCCGCGCACTGTTGCTCAGGCGGAAGCACTTGATAAGCTTTTGTCTGATAAGGGCATGTCACTTGACGCCGTAATTCAGCTCGATGTGGATGACGAAGCGCTTGTTGGGCGCATCCTAAAGCGCGCCGCTGATACAGGCGGGGCGCGGGCCGACGACAACGAAGAGACGCTGCGTAAGCGGCTTGGTGTGTATCACGAACAAACGGCGCCTATCATTCCTTACTATCGGGAACGCGGCGCACTGAAATCTATCGATGGCATGGCGGATATGGATGCCGTGTCTTCAGAAATATCAGCGATATTGGACGGTGGCGCAGCTTGACGCAGGCCGAACTTTAACAACGGTGTAACCATTGACGGGGCTGTTTCAGCCCCTATAATCCCGCGCTTCGCAGCGATAGGGCTGGCTAACGTAAATGCCGGCCAAAAAGTGTGCGAACTGCGATACCAGGAGGACTGAGCGTGGCGCGAATTGCTGGCGTCAATATCCCGACCAATAAGCGCGTGCACGTCGCGCTGACGTATATCCATGGCATTGGCGACTACTCCGCCAAGCAGATATGCGAACGGGTCGCGATTGCGGACGAACGTCGGGTCAATGAGTTGACCGAAGAAGAGGTTATTCGCATCCGCGAGACCATTGACCAAGAATATGCGGTAGAGGGTGACCTTCGCCGCGAGGTGTCAATGAACATCAAGCGGTTGATGGATCTGGGTTGCTATCGTGGACTGCGTCATCGGCGCAATCTTCCGGTACGTGGCCAACGGACACATACCAATGCACGGACGCGCAAGGGTAAAGCCCGCGCCATTCCGGGTAGGAAGAAATAATAATTAACGCGGGTCCGGTGATTGCGCCGGACGGAGATTTTAGAATATGGCGAAAGCAGCAGCGGCAGCCCGTGTGCGTCGGCGCGAACGGAAGAACATCACCTCGGGCGTTGCCCATGTGAATGCGTCTTTCAATAACACGATGATCACGATCACCGACGTGCAGGGCAATGCAATTGCGTGGTCCTCTGCCGGTGCCCAGGGCTTCAAGGGGTCCCGCAAGTCTACGCCGTTCGCGGCGCAGGTCGCAGCGGAAGACGCGGCCCGCAAGGCTATGGAGCACGGCATGCGCAACCTCGACGTTGAGGTGCGTGGTCCGGGTTCCGGGCGCGAATCGGCGCTGCGGGCTCTGCAGGCTGCTGGTTTCCAGATTGCGTCGATCCGCGATGTGTCGCCGATCCCGCATAACGGTTGCCGCGCACGCGCACGTCGCCGCGTCTAAGGCTTTTGTGGCGCGCGCCCATTTTGGGCTGCCGTGCTAATTTCTTATACCGCCAGCGGGCTTCCCGGCCCCTGGCGGTTGTAATGCACATAGGGGAGGCTCGCTGTCCTCATGCAGAATAATTGGCAAACTCTGATCAAGCCGTCGAAGCTTGAGATCGAAGCAGGCGGGGATGCGTCCCGCGTGGCGACCGTCGTCGCGGAACCGCTAGAGCGCGGCTTTGGCGTGACGCTGGGCAATGGCTTGCGTCGCGTATTGCTGTCCTCTCTGCAGGGCGCTGCGGTTACCTCCGTTCAGATTGACGGTGTGCTGCATGAGTTCTCATCGATTCCCGGCGTTCGTGAGGATGTCACCGACATCGTCTTGAACATCAAGTCCATGGGCTTGCGCATGCATGCCGAAGGCCCGAAGCGCATCACGTTGGATGCGACTGGTCCTGGTGTTGCGACTGCTGGCCAGATTGAGGCGGGTGCGGATATCGAAGTCATGGATCCAGACCTCGTGATCTGCACGCTCGACGACGGCGCTTCGGTTCACATGGAAATGACGGTCGAGAACGGCAAAGGTTACGTACCGGCCGCGCAGAACCGTGCTGAAGATGCGCCGATCGGGTTGATCCCGGTTGATGCGATTTACAGCCCCGTTCGTCAGGTTTCGTTCCAGGTAGAAAACACGCGTGTTGGCCAGGTTACGAACTACGACAAGCTGTCCTTGCGGGTTGAAACCAATGGCGCGCTAACGCCGGAAGATGCGGTCGCGTTCTCCGCGCGCATCCTTCAGGACCAGCTGCAGCTCTTCATTAACTTCGAAGAGCCGAAGGAAGCCGTTGAGCGCGAAGCCGCACCTGATCTGCCGTTCAACAAGAACCTGCTGCGTCGGGTGGAGGAGCTGGAACTCAGTGTCCGCTCTGCCAATTGCCTGAAGAACGACAACATCATTTACATCGGCGATCTGGTTCAGAAGACGGAAGGCGAGATGCTCCGCACCCCGAACTTCGGTCGGAAGTCCTTGAACGAGATCAAACATGTGTTGGAGCAGATGGGTCTGCACCTCGGCATGGAGATCCCGAACTGGCCGCCTGAGAACATCGACGATCTGGCCCGGCGCCTCGAAGAGCCGTTCTAAGCAGCCCGATTAAGCAACAATAAGAATTAGGAATAGAGACCATGCGTCATCGCAAGGGACCCCGTAAACTGGGCCGCACCAGCAGCCACCGTAAAGCCATGTTGCAGAACATGGTGGCGGCGCTGATCAAACACGAACAGATCGTAACAACGCTGCCAAAAGCGAAGACACTTCGCCCGGTAGCGGAACGGCTGATCACATTGGCAAAGCGCGGAGACCTTGCGTCCCGGCGCCTGGCTATTGCGCGCATCCAGGATGAGGCAATGGTCAAGAAGCTGTTTGATGTCATCGGCCCGCGTTACAGCGAGCGTCCGGGTGGCTATACGCGCATCATGAAAGCTGGGTTCCGTTACGGCGATGCTGCTGCCATGGCCGTTATTGAACTCGTTGATCGGGATGAAGAAGCCCGTGGCCAAGACTCTGGCCCAACGGGTTATGAAGACGAAGGCGAAGAAGCCGCCGCATAAGGCGCTTACAGCGCTGGCGAACCCCGCGCTACTTCCCAATCTCAGACGAAGCGTTAAGCTCTGAAGGTCCTAATGGCCTTTGGAGCTTTTTGTTATGGCGACGCCCCCTATTACGTTCGGCTGGTTCTTACCCACCAGTGGCGATAGCACGTGCCTAGCAGACCCAGCCCAACGGATACCGCAATCCCGCGCGCTCTTTGATGAGGTGGTGGATGTCGTCGATGGCGGTGGGTTCTCGTACATGCTGATGCCCGTTAATGCGACCTGCTGGGAGGCGACCGTCGTTGGCTCCTACTACGCGGCGCGGACGAAGAACATTGCTCCGCTGATCGCGCTTCGGTCCGGATACTGCAATCCCGTATTATCGGCAAAGATGTACGCCACGCTGGATCAGCTATCGGGTGGGCGGCTCTGCATCAATCTGATTGCCGGGATCAATGATGATGATACGCGGGCAGATGGTGTGCCGGACACCAAAGAAGTGCGCTACGAGAAGATGGACGAGGAAGTTCAGATCATGAAAGCCCTTTGGGCCGCGGACAGTCCGATTGATCATCAAGGCAAGCACTACCAGATCAGTGCATTGATGGAGCCGAAGCCGCTGCAAGCTCCGCACCCGCCGTTTTTCCTTGGGGGAGGGTCCGATCAGGCGTTGGAGATTTCGGCCAAGCATTCCACCGTGCATTTATTCTGGGGCGATAGGCCTGCTGGAATAGCAGACAAGATTAAGGATATCCGCGCCCGTTCCGCCAAATATGGTCGGGCTGATCAGATCCAGTTCGGCATGCGGCTGCAGATTGTGTGCCGGGAGACGGAAGCGGAAGCCTGGGCGGCCGCAGAACGCCTCATCGCGGGCGCAACGAAGTTCGAGCTGGCCAATATGCATGGCGGACAGGCGTCTGCAGAAGGCATCCGTCGCACATCTGCTGCCAATAGGGACGTATGGCGGCTGCTTGAGGAGAGCGGAAATAGCTTGAAGATCCACCCCCATCTATGGACCGGCATTTCTATGGTGCGGTCGGGTGCCGGCGTCGCGGTTGTTGGCAATCCCGAACAGGTGGCGGCGACATTGGATGAGTTTGTGGACGCCGGATGCACCAGCTTCTGCCTTTCTGGATACCCCCATGCGGATGCTGCCCGGATATTCGCCGACAGAGTTCTGCCCTATTTCCAGGGCCGCATGTCTGAATGCATCCCGCGCGCAGCCTAGGACGGATTGAACCGATCGGCTGCATCTGTCCGCAGGTCCACCTTGCGGATTTTGCCTGATGCGGTCATGGGGAAATCCTCCAGAAAAACGACCTGCTTTGGCAATTTGAAGCTGGCGACCTTCCCGCGGCAATGGGCGATTACTGTCTCTGCGGACATCTGTGCGCCGGGTTCCAGTTGGACATATGCCACTGCAATCTCGCCGAATGTTTCATCCGCACAGCCAACCACGGCTGTTTGGCAGATGTCCGGATGCGCCAGGAGGAGGCCCTCAACCTCCATCGGATCAACGTTCTCGCCGCCGACTTTCAGCATGTCTTTGTAGCGGCCAAGAAAGCGGATGTAGCCGTCATCACGCCAGATCGCGGCATCGCCTGTTTTGAACCAGCCGTCATCGGTGTAGGCGGCAGCGGTGTCCTCTGGCTTTTTGTAATACTCCTGCATCAAGTACCGACCGCGCAATTGTAGTTCACCTTCTTCGCCTATACCCAATGGCGCGCCAGACTGCAGATCAGCAACCCGCATTTCGTATCCAAGGCCTGGATAGCCTGAAGATTCATACCGCCGCTCATCGTTGTCATCGAGGGCTGTGAAGGAGGCACCGATCCATATTTCCGTCATGCCGAACCCTGATACGGATTTTACAGGCGCTAACGCTTTGTCGGCGCGATAAAGCACGGGCGTAGCGCTTTTGGGACCAGCCGCGAATACGCCAGTGCGCAGGCAGGAGAGGTCGCGAGGGTGCCGCTCCTGCTCTTCACAGAGGGTTTTGATGTGGGCTTCAAAGCCATGGATGATGGTGGCGCGCTCGGTTTCGATCAGGTCCAGACATTCAGCGGGGTCATAGGTTTCAGTGATAATCTGGCGGGCACCGGTTACGAGCGACATCATCGCGGCTTCAGAAAATCCGAACATATGAAACAGCGGCAGATAGCCCATGATCGCATCCGACGGCGTCATAGCCATGCGATAGGCGCGCTCCTCCACATTGCGGATGCCGATATGGCTGTGCATGGCACCTTTTGGAAAGCCGGTGGTGCCGGACGTGTACATGATGAGTGCGGTATCTTTCGGATCAACCGCAGCGCTCCGTGCAGCGAGTGCTTCTGCGCTGACAGCGGAAGCCCCTGCTTTTAAGCTTTCCCAGGACGCAATGCCGGAGGCGCTGTCACCGCGGATCACGACCTTACGCAGCTCGGGGAATGCGGGGTCGCTGACGGTATTGCCGGTGTCTGGCAATGCCACCACCTCCCGGACCATGGCGAGGTAGTCAATCGGGCCAGATGTATCGTGGGTGATCAGCATAGCGCTGTCTGATTGGCGCAGCACATATTCCAGATCATGGGTCCGAAAGCGGGTGTTGATCGGCACCAGGACCGCCCCAATCTTTGTGACAGCGTACAGGATGAAGACCCAATCATCGGAATTGTTCAGCCAGAGCGCCACATGGTCTCCAGCCGCAACGCCGGCAGCCATGAGGGCGCGCGCAGCGAGATCAACCTCCGCGTCGATTTCGGAAAAGCTATAGCGCTTGCCTTGAAACAGGAGGCCTTCGGCATTGCCAAACCGACGGGCTGCATAGGCGGGTAGGCTGCCAATGGTTTCCGTTTCTTCCCGCCAGCTGTTCAACATGGCTCAGCCAGTGACGTGGGGTGCCACGTCCTCCATGAACCGGGTGAGCGCATCAAGCCTGGCTTGCACGCCGCCACGCGCGACGGGGTCCAGCAACAGATGCGTGACGCCAATCGCCTGAAGCCGTGCAATCATTTCCAACATTTGGTCTTTTGATCCGGGGATGGACTTACCCGGGTCCATAACACCCACCGGGTCCAGGAAGATTCTGAGAGAGAGGGAAACTGCGCCTGCCTCCCGCCCCGCAGCCGCGCATTCACGCTGTACTGCGGCCCATTCGCTGGCAATCACATCTGGCGGTTGGAAAGCTGCATGGAAGGCGTGGCCGTACCGGGCGACACGGCGGAAAGCGGCCGGGCTGGAGCCACCAACCCAGATAGGCAGGGGTGTTTGTATTGGCTTCGGCTCAAACCCAACTTTGGGGAAGCTGTAGAATTGGCCGTCAAAGGATGGCTCGCGTTCGCTGAACAGGCGGCGGAAGATTTCAAGCTGTTCATCTGATCGCGCGCCGCGCTTGTCCCAAGGCATGCCAAGCACGCCCGCCTCCTCCGCCATCCATCCAACACCGATGCCTAGGATCGCGCGGCCTTCCGACAGCACGTCCAAACTCGCGATCTGCTTGGCGGTTTGTACTGGCTGGCGATAGGGCAGGATCAGCACGGTCGTGCCAAGGCGAATCGTCTCTGTGCAGGCGGCGACAAAGGTCAGTGTGCTGATGGCGTCCAGCCAGCCCATATCCGGCGAGGGCGCAAATGAGCCATCATCCGTATAGGGATATTTGGATGCGAACTCAGCAGGCCAGCAGATGTGATCGCTGACCCAAGCGGAATGGCAGCCAAGACGTTCAGCCGCCTGCGCGAAGTTCATCAGCGTTTTCCGGTCTACCTGGCGCCCCAGATGCGGCAGGTGAATTCCCCAATCCATGATCACATCCAATTTTATCTGCTAGGGTCCTGGCCCTAGACAAAGGATCGCCGCTCGCGGTTTCCTGTCAAGATGAACCTGGTTTGCACGTCCAAAGAGGAGGCCCGCTGACATGACGCTCGAATGGCATGAAACGACGGAAGTTGATGGTGCGACTGTCCGCGAATTTACGATCCACGCGCCGGACCGTCCGATTACCGGCGTGCTCTGGTCGGGGCCGGATACAAAGCCTGGCGCGCCGCTTGTGTGCTTCGGTCATGGGGCATCGGGAAACCGGCATCAGGGCCCAATCCCCCGGATCGCCAGCCAGCTTGCCAGGGATCATGGCTATTTCGGGCTGTCGCTGGATGGTCCTGTCCATGGCCGTCGCCAGATTGGTCCTGGCGGACGCGCTTCATTTTGGCCGGAATGGAAGCGAGAAGGCACGTCCGAGGAAATGGTGCGGGACTGGCGTTTGGCGCTAGCGACCATCGCTGACCTGGACGATGTACAAGCGACCAAGGTGGGGTATTGGGGTCTCTCCATGGGCACAATCTACGGCGCGCCCTTCGTTGCTGAAGAACCGCGGATTTCCGTGGCGGTGCTGGGCTTGATGGGCCTCGTATCTGAACCGGTGCATTACGCGCCGACGATTAAGGCAGCCGCTGCAGCGATCACCTGTCCCGTGTTCTTCATCTGGCAGTTGGAAGATGAGCTTTTTACCCGCGAAGAATGCCTTGGGCTTTTCGATGCATTGGCTTCAGACGATAAACGCCTCCACGCGAGCCCTGGCCTGCACCCGAACGTGCCAATTGAAGAACTCGACTACAGTGTTGAATTCCTAACAAGCTTCCTAGACGGCACCCGCCCGCCGCGCGAGGTTATGTTGAAGGTTAGCGAGTAAATCTTCAGCCGCCGAAATGCGGCATCACATCCGTCGCAAACGCTTCCAGCTGCTCGACCATCACATTCAAGGGCGTGCCCATGCTGCTTTGCACGTTGACGTCCTCAAGGCCAGGGAAACGGTCCTGTAGCTCTTGCATATAGGCTACAAAGCCCTCTGGCGGGCCACAGTACCAGGAGCCGGTTTCGACGGCGCGTTCTAGGCTGGGGATATTCATCTCCTCCCAGGCGCCGCGTTCGCCAACGCGGGCGAGTTGTTCGGGGCGCATCGGGACCATGCCAAGCGGTGCGAACAGCTTCAGGTGCTCTTCGAAGAATGGCGTGGCCTCACGGATGGCTTTCTCGCGCGTTTCAGCAATATGGAAGTTCAGGCCAAGGCAGAGATTTTGGCCAAGGGCGAGATCACGCCCGGCCCGCGCATTGGCTTCCTTGAACGCGATGATTGGCCGTTCGGCCATCAATGCAGACCCGCCGCCTACAATGCCCTTCATCCCGTGTTTCGCCATGAAATCCAGCCCACGGGGATTAGCGGATACAATGGGCTGCCAGCATTCGACTGGTTGATTGACCGGGCGCGGCACCAGTGTCACTTCTTCCACTTCATAGCCCCTGTAGGGCACCTTCGCGGGCAGTTCATAATTCTTGCCGCTATGGCTGAAGCTTTCCTGGTGGAAGGCTTTCAGGATGATTTCCACTTGTTCTTCGAATAAGTCCCGGTTGGCCTCAGCGTCCAACAGCACGGCGCCTAGGCTTTCGACCTCACGGCTGTGATATCCGCGCCCAACGCCGAAAATACAGCGGCCTTTGGTCAGAATATCAGCGGCGGCGAAGTCTTCCGCCAGCCGGATGGGATGCCACATGGGGGCAACATTGAAGCCGCAGCCGAACCGTAGCTTTTCCGTCACATGGGCCAGGTGGACAAAGAACAGCGGCAGGTTTGGGATACACTCATAGCCTTCGTGCTGGAAGTGGTGCTCTGCCATCCAAAACGAATCGTATCCGAGCCGGTCCATGGCAATGGCCATGTCCTCCGCCTTCTGGAAAACGCCCGCCAGCTCGTCATTTGAATAGCGACGATCATTGGCAGGCGTTGCGTCCTGGCCCATGTCGCCCAAATCGATATGGCCTGCGAACAGGCTACCGAAGCGTTTAATCACACTACTTCCTCCCCAAGACTCATTGGGAGGAAGCCTAGGCGGGCCGCTTTGACCCGGCAACTGCGCCCTAATCAAATACGATCTTTGGCCCGCCGCTCGCCTGGGATACCTGGTTTTGCAGCGCCTCATGCACGTTTGCGGCAAGCTTCATGAAGGCATTCGCTTCCGGCGAATCCGGCTGTGCGACAACCATCGGCGCTCCTGCATCCCCTTGCTCCCGAATCCCAATTGTCAGCGGAATCTCTGCGAGGCAGGGAACGCCGAGTGCTTCGGCTTCCGCCTTGGCGCCGCCATGGCCGAAGGGATGTGCTTCATGGCCGCAATTGGGGCAGATATACATGCTCATATTCTCGACGACGCCGAGCACAGGCACGTTCACCTTTTCAAACATCGCAACGCCACGCCGGGCGTCCAACAAGGCGATATCCTGCGGGGTGGAGACGATTACGGCACCAGCCAGCGGCACGCGCTGAGCAACGGTCAGTTGCGCGTCTCCGGTACCTGGGGGCATGTCGAGCACCAGGATATCCATGGGGTCTTCCGCTGTGGCCCATTGCACGTCCTGCAGCATCTGCTGCAGCGCGCTCATAACCATGGGGCCACGCCAGATCATTGGCGTGCGCTCATCCACCATCAGGCCGATGGACATAAATTTGATGCCATGGGCTTCCAGCGGCAGAAGCTGCTTGCCGTCTGGGCTGTCTGGCCGGTCTGTGCGGCCAAGCATGCGCGGCATGGACGGGCCGTAAATGTCCGCGTCGAGCAGGCCGATGCGCAGGCCTTGCCGTGCAAGTGCTGTCGCCAAGTTCGCGGCCACAGTCGATTTGCCAACGCCGCCTTTGCCAGATGCAACAGCGATGATTGTTGCGACATGGGGGATCGCGCCGCCGTCTGTATTGGAGGCTGCGCGAGGGCCATCACCGCCGGGCGCAGGCGTTGCTGCTTTCGGTGCGCTTTCTGCCGTTAGGATAACCGTGGCGGAGAGAACGCCTGGAATGCCGCGAATGGCGGCTTCAGCGGCCTTCTGGATCGGCGTCATTTCAGACGCGAGCTTCGGATCAATTTCCAATGCAGCCTGCACAGCGCCGGACTTAATTGCGACGCCGCTAATCATGCCAGCGGATACAAGATCTTTCCCGTTGTGCCCGATGGTTTTGAGTGCGTCCAGAACTTGGGCCTCGGTAATCTCCGCCATGAAGAACTCCTTAAGAGTGCTGTGTATTGATGATATTGGATAATTTAGCATGATTGGCGCTTGATCCGAGCGCACATCATCTACATATGCCTTAGAGAGTGCGCGCGCGACCAGTGGGCTTGCGGTGGAAAGCCGCAGGCGGTTGGCTTTCCGTGCGTTCTAAGCTTATAAGCGCACATCCTTTTGACGAGTACGAGGCGGGCAGTATGTTCTGGCAGAACAACGGCGGCGGACCATGGGGCGGCGGTGGCGGCTCAAATGGCGGCGGAGGCGGCGGTCCTTGGGGCGGCGGCGGTAACTCTGGCGGCGGTGGAGGCGGCGGTGGTGGTCGTGGCCCCGGCGGCGGCGGTCGTGGGCCAACGCCCCCTGACCTCGATGAAATTTTCCGCAAGGGCCAAGACCGCTTGAAAGGTCTGGCACCTAAGGGTGGCGATAAGCTTTTGATCGGCTTGCTGGTCGTTATCGGCCTTGGCATTTGGCTGTTCACCGGATTCTACCGGGTGGAAGCTGATGAGCAGGGCGTCGTCACGCAGTTCGGTAAGTTCACGCGTCTCGAAACGCCTGGCCTGCATTACCATCTGCCGTTCCCGATTGAATCGGTGCAAACGCCGAAGGTTACTCGCGTTAACAAGATTGAGATCGGCGTCGGGTCAAATTCCCGGGTGCAGAACGGTCGTGGCCGCAATGACGATGCGGTGCAAGTCAATCGCAACGCGTCCATGCTAACGGGCGATAGCAAGATTGTTGAGCTTGAATTCGCCGTGTTCTGGCAGATCGCCAACGCTGGCGACTATCTGTTCAACATTCGTGACCCTGAAACCACAGTGCGTGCAGCGGCAGAATCCGTCATGCGCGAACTGGTTGGCCAGAATACGATTGATTACGTGCTGAAAGATGGCCGTATTCAGATTTCGGCTAACACGCGACAGGGCCTGCAGGCTCTGCTTGATGAGTATCAGGCGGGTGTCACTGTCACCAATATTCAGCTTCTCCGTGCTGATCCGCCAGAGCAGGTCATCGCTGCGTTCCGTGACGTGCAGCGTGCTGCCGCGGACAAAGACAAGCTGAAGAAGGAAGGTGAGGCCATCCAGCGTAAGATTGTGCCGGAAGCCCGTGGTGAAGCCGCCAAGATTGAGCAGGAAGCGGAAGCCTACAAGCAACGCGTGACGGCAGACGCAGCCGGTGACGCGAACCGCTTCAACAACGTTTATCAATCCTATCAGGCGGCTAAGGACGTGACCCGAAGCCGGATGTATTTGGAAACGATGGAAGAAGTGCTGCGTAACGCCAACAAAGTCATCATGAATAATGGTGATGGCAAGGGCGGCAATGGGGTGGTTCCTTACCTGCCATTGCCTGAAATATCCAAGCGGCGCGTTACCGGCCAGCCGGAGAAAATCCAATGAACCGTAAACTCCTTTTCGGCGTCTCCGGCCTAGTCCTGATCGCAATCACCGTGCTGGTGCTGATCACATCAGCCTACAGCGTGCATCAGACCAAAACAGCAATCGTCTTCCAGTTTGGTAATCCACGCGCGGTTATCACGGACCCTGGCCTGCACTGGAAACTGCCCTGGCGTTCTGTCAGCTATTTTGAAGCCCGCGTTTTGACGCTGGATACGGCTGAAGAAGAAATTCTGGACAAGAATAGTAACCGTCTCGTGGTCGACCTGTTCTCCCGGTACCGGATCAGCGATCCGCTGAAGTTCTTCCAAACTTTGCAGAACCAGCGGGCGGCGGCGAACAAGCTCTCTCCGATTATCATCGACAGCATGCGCGGTGTCTTTGCTGAGTATTCCTTGGAAGCGGTGCTTTCCGAGCAGCGCGCGCAGATCATGAAGCGTATTCTGGATACGGCGAATGCGCAGGCGCAGCCGCTTGGCGTGTCTTTCGTAGACTTGCGGGTTCGTCGTGCTGATTTGCCGGAAGCCAACGCCCAGGCGATTTACGAGAGCATGAACGCCGAACGTACCCGTGACGCCAATCAGCTTCGGGCTGAGGGTGAAGAAGCCAAGCGCGCAATTGTTGCTGGCGCTCAGCGTGAGGTCGTTGAGATTTTGGCAAATGCGCGTCAGCGCGCACAGGAATTCCGTGGTCAGGGCGATGCTGATGCAATCCGCATTTATGCAGAGGCTTTTGGTCAGGATCCGGAGTTCTATTCTTTCTATCGTTCCATGGAAGCCTACCGGAATGCGCTAAGTGGTGAGGGCACGACATTTGTGCTGTCTCCAGACAGTGACTTCTTCCGCTTCTTTGGTGAAATGGCAGGCCCCGTGAAGTAGCGGGACTCAAGGCCGCGAGGTAGGCCACAATGTGGGACCTGCTAGCGGCCTTGGGTTTGGCGCTTGTGCTCGAAGGGGTGCTCTATGCGCTGTTCCCGGCCGCAATGCGTCGTTTCATGGCTGAAGCGCTGAAGCAGCCAGATAGCGCTATCCGCATTGGCGCATTGATAATGCTGTTCATTGGCGTCGGAATTGTATGGTTGGCGCGATCGTGAACCTGACGGCTCAATTTTTGTCAGGCCCAGGGCGGCCATGGTCGTTACGTCATGTTAGTGTGCGTCATCGTATTGATGCCGGACCCGGATACTGAAAGGACGCCATGATCATGGGATCGATGAAGCGCGTTTCGTTGAAGCTTTTTGCAGTCGCAGCCGTTCTGTTGCTGGCGGCCCAGGCCCCAATCGCCGTTGTGAATACAGCCGTAGCGCGGGGTGTCGGCGAAAGTTTTGCTGACCTAGCCGAGAAAGCATTGCCTGCTGTCGTCAATATCTCAACGACCCAGACGATCGTCAGCGAAGGCCGGCCCGAGTTGCCGCCGGGCGCGCCTTTTGAAGATTTCTTCAAAGAATTTTTTGATAAGAACCGTGAAGGCCGCCGCCCGCGCCAATCCAGCTCGCTGGGGTCTGGGTTTGTGATTGATCCTTCAGGCATCATCGTTACCAACAATCATGTGATTGCGGATGCGGATGAAATAGTCGTCCGCTTCCAGGATGATTCAGAATTGCCAGCCCGTGTGCTTGGCCGGGACCCGAAGACAGACCTGGCCGTGCTCAAGGTCGATAGCCAGACGCCGCTCGTTTATCTGCCCATGGGCGATAGCAGTAAAATTCGCGTTGGTGACTGGGTGATTGCTATCGGCAACCCATTTGGCCTTGGCGGGTCTGTATCTGCGGGCATTATTTCTGCGCGCCAGCGGGATATTCGCTCCGGCCCCTACGATACCTATTTGCAGACGGATGCTGCCATCAATAAAGGCAATTCCGGCGGGCCGATGGTGAACATGGACGGCGAAGTGATTGGCGTCAATTCAGCCATCTTTTCACCCACCGGCGGCAGCATCGGCATTGGCTTCGCTGTGCCGACATCCCTGGCCGCACCGATTATCGACCAATTGCAGCAGTTCGGCGAAACGCGGCGGGGCTGGCTTGGCGTGCACATTCAAACTGTGACGGATGAAATTGCTGAAAGCCTTGGCCTGGACCGTGCCCGTGGCGCGCTCGTTGCGTCCGTCTCCAAGGGCGGGCCGGCGGCGAATGGCGGGATCAAGGATGGTGATGTGATCCTGACGTTTGATGGCAAGTCCGTTGATAAAGTTCGCAAGCTGCCACGCATTGTCGCCGAAACAAAAATTGGCCGGTCGGTTGATGTCGTGGTCTGGCGGAATGAGCGCGAGCGTAAGCTCCGCGTCGTGGTTGAACGGTTGGATGAAACCAAGACAGCGTCTGTGGCTGCCTCTAGCCGAAGCGGCTCTGGCACCCGTACGGAGATTGATAATCTCGGCATCATCGTTGGCCCCCTCACTGCTGAAGACAAAGAAGCCGCTGGCATCGCGGATGATGTCGAAGGCGTTCTGATTCTGGCAGTCGAAGATGATGGCCCTGCTGGCGAGAAAGATATTCGTCCAGGTGATGTCATCGTTGAGGTCAACCAGGACCCTGTGCGCCGGCCGAGCGAAGTTGAAGGCAGGGTTGCGGAAGCGGCCTCCGGTAAGCGGAAATCGGTGCTGTTGCTCTTGAACCGCCAGGGTGATCTGCGCTTCATTGCGGTTCGCCCGCGGAAGTCATAGTTCCGGAAAGCTTTTACCCATGGCCGATCTCGCGGCGGAAATTGACCGTCGGCGCACCTTTGCGATCATTGCTCACCCTGATGCGGGCAAGACAACGCTGACTGAGAAGCTGCTGCTTTTCGGCGGCGCTATTCAGATGGCGGGTGCGGTTAAAGCCCGTGGTGCGCAAAGACGTGCGCGCTCGGACTGGCTCAAAGTGGAGCGGGAGCGCGGTATTTCCGTTGCGTCCTCGGTCATGTCCTTTGATTACGAGGACCTGGCATTCAACCTGCTTGATACGCCGGGCCATGAGGACTTCTCTGAAGACACCTATCGCACCCTGACAGCCGTCGACAGCGCCGTTATGGTGCTCGATGCGGCCAAGGGTATCGAGCCGCAGACTTTGAAGCTGTTCGAGGTCTGCCGCCTGCGCGACATTCCAATCGTGACGTTCGTCAACAAAATGGACCGCGAAGCGCTGGATCCGTTCGAGCTGATCGACCAGATCCAGGAGCAGTTGGCGCTTGACGTTTCGCCGATGTCCTGGCCGATCGGGTCCGGTCGTGATTTCAAGGGCTGCTATGATCTGGCGAAGGATAGCCTGATCCTGCTGGAGCGCAGCCGTGAGGGCATTCCAGACCAGGGGGAGCGCTGCGAAGGCCTGGATGACCCGATGCTGGATAAACTGCTGCCAACCCATGCTGTCGCAGAACTGCGCGAGCAGGCGGAAATGGCGCGGGAGCTATGTCCAGAATTCGACGAAGACTCATACCGCGAAGGTCACCTGACGCCACTGTATTTCGGCAGCGCGATCAACAATTTCGGCGTGCGGGAATTGCTGCAAGGCATTGCCGAGCTTGCTCCGCCGCCGCGGCCACAGCCCGCCGTTGAGCGTGATGTGGCGCCAGAAGAGCCAAAAGTCTCTGGCTTCGTGTTTAAAATTCAGGCGAACATGGACCCAAAACACCGGGACCGGATCGCGTTTGTCCGGCTTGCGTCCGGCAAGTTCCAGCGTGGCATGAAGCTGAAGCATGTGCGGAGCGGCAAGATGATGTCTATTTCCGCACCTGTGATGTTCCTGGCGCAAGACAGGGAATTGGCGGAAGAAGCTTGGCCTGGCGATATCGTTGGCTTGCCAAACCATGGCCAGTTGCGCATCGGCGATAGCTTGACCGAGGGCGAGATCATTCGCTTCACAGGCGTGCCGGATTTTGCGCCCGAATTGCTACAGCGGGTCATGCCTGATGATCCCATGCGCGCAAAACACCTTGGCCGCGCGCTGACGCAACTGGCGGAGGAGGGCGTCGCCCGGGCCTTCAAGCCATTTATTGGTGCGAACTGGATCGTCGGCGTTATCGGTGCATTGCAGTTTGATGTGCTGGCGGACCGAATCCGTGCGGAATATGGCGTGCCTGTCCGGTTCGAAACGGCGGGCCTGCATACGGCGCGCTGGTTAGCAGCGGATGATCATCGCGTATTGAAAGCCTTCCTCGATAAGAACCGTGGCGAGACGGCGGAAGACCATGATGGCCAACCCGTATTCCTTGCGCGTAATCCGTGGCGTCTCACCAATGCCGAGGAAACCAATCCTGAAATCCGTTTCCTCAGAACGAAGGATCAATCGTCATGAGAAAGCCTAAGAAAGCGAAAAAGCAGCTGCTCCACCTGGTATTCGGTGGCCGCTTGAAAGATACGACCGGAGTTGAGTTCTCGGATGTTGAAGGCCTCGATATCGTTGGCATTTTTCCGGACTATGCCTCCGCCCATGACGCATGGCGCGGCAAAGCCCAAGCCACGATTGACGAGGCGGACATGCGCTATTTCGTTGTCCACATGCACCGTTTGATGGACCCCGAAACCGGTGAACATCACCACGATGAAGATGATGACGACTAACGGCTAAAGGCCGATAATTTCAGCAATTTTGCCAGCCAAAAGGTCATGCCAATGGGCGTTCTCGTTCTTTATATGGTCAAATACGAAAACGATCAGAAAGCCGCCATGGTCGCTAAAGATGACGTGCGCGACCGCGCTGCGATCCACCGGAAAGCAATTGCAGATTTCGGCGGAAAGCCTATCGCGCAATATGGGTCCTATGGCGAATATGACATGGTCTACATCTATGAGATGCCAGACGACAAAGCGCTCGCCGCCAATCTGCACCTGACAGATTCTTACGGCCTCGCCAAGTATTCGAAGACGGTGCCGCTTATGGATAGTGGCGACTTTGCGGCCTCATTAAAGCTCGCCGCTGAAACGCCAACGGACTATACGCCAGCGACGTAGATGGACGGCAATGTAAGCGGGTGGCAGCGGCGCGCTCAAGGCACACCGCTGCCGAGCGCCATTACTCAGCCGCAGCTGCGACGGCCTCTGGCTTCACCCGTTGACCGCGCACAAGCTTGCCAGGAAGCGCGCCCGTGGGCTTGCCAGCTTCAAATGTCACTTCACCGCTGACCACAGTGTATTCGTAGCCAGAAGCACCCTGCATCAGCCGTTTGCCGTTTGCCGGAAGGTCCTGCACGACATAGGGCGCTTCGAAATCAAGCGTCTCCCAGTCGATAACGTTCAGATCCCCCTTCATGCCGACTTTGATGCGTCCCCGGTCATAAAGGCCAGCGGCATCAGCGGTATCGGTGGTAAGGCGGCGGATCAGTTCTGGCGCATCATATTTGCCGGTCGCTTTGCCCCAGTGGGTTAGCAGCCAGGTTGGGAAGCCTGCATCCAGGATGAACCCGACATGGGCACCGCCATCGCCAAGGCCCATGATCGCAATCTCCTCGCCCAGCAGGCGTTCTGAGGCAGAGAGGCTGTAGCCGGTATAGTTGGTGATCGGCATATAGATGAAGCCGCGACCGTCTTTTTCCAGCAGCATGTCATAGGCGACTTCAGGTGCCGAACGGCCTTCGCGGCCAGCAATGGCTTCTGCGGACTCATTCTCCTGGGGAATGTAATCTTTGCCGCCAAACTGGAACATGTAGCTGTAAGACAGCCGATGGATCAGTGGGAACGTGCTTTCCTTGACCGGATCTTCGGACAGGATTTGCGCCCGAATAGCCGGGTCGCGCAGCTTTGCCACTTTCTCGTCTAGCGGCAGGTCATTCAGCGTCTTGAATGTGGGGCAGCCAGAGAACGGCGTCTGGCTGGCTTGCAGGCCAAGCAGGATGCCAATTGCGCGTGGCGGGAAGACGGGGCGGATATTCACGCCATCTGCATAAGCCTGCTTGTTCATTTCCAGCAGCTGCTCAAACATCTGCTTCTGGGTGTTGCGCTGCGCCAGGGTGTAAACCATCGGGCGCCCGCTCTTCTCTGCGACGCGGCGGAGAATGCCGAACGCTTCAACCGGGTTTGGCTCAGCGTTAATGGTGTCTGGGGATTCGTCTGTGATCCAGTCAGATACGGCTTCGATCATGCCAGAACCTGCATCATTCAAGCCTTCAGCCAAGCCCAGCAGCTCGTCTTCATAGACACGCAATGTCGGCACATACTCGCCTGCAAGCGTTTTATGGCTCGTTGTGCGGCTGGTGGAGACGCCGAATGCGCCTGCGCGGACCGCTTCTGCCGTAATTGCGCGCATCTTGGCGATATCATCTGGTGTGGCTGGTTCAAACGCGACAGCGCGGTCGCCCATCACATTCACGCGGAGTGCGGAATGGGGTACGAGTGCGCACACATCAACATCACGGGGCTTAGCTTCAAGCGCGTCCAGGAATTCCGGGAAACTCTCCCAGGTCCATTCCAAGCCTTCATGCATGACTGCACCTGGGATGTCCTCAACACCCTCCATCAATTCAATCAGCTTGTCGCGATCTTCCGGGCGGCATGGCGCGAAGCCAACGCCGCAATTCCCCATGACAACAGTCGTCACGCCATGCAGCGATGATGGCGTCATGTGGGTGTCCCACATCGCCAGCGCATCATAATGGGTGTGAATATCAACGAAGCCCGGCGTTACCAGCTTGCCGCCAGCATCAATTTCCCGCGTTGCATCGCCATCAACTTCGCCAACAGCAGCAATCACGCCGTCCTTAATGGCGACATCGGCGGCGAAGGGTGCGGCACCGGTGCCGTCAACAACAACACCGTTACGCACAATGAGATCATATTGAGTGGACATAACAATTCCCTCCTGAATGTTCTGATTGCACCCAGCTTAGCGCGGACTTTGCAGAAGCACACGAAATCTTTTGCATCGCGGCTTTGAGGAAGGCTCATCATACCGATACCTAACAAATCGCCCGCGTGCGAACAAAGCATCTGACGCTGAATTACCCGAATTGGCTTCTTGGACGGGAAGTGTGAATCCCGGAGGCAAATTGGTCCACAGAAGCGGTCGGATTTTCTGATCGTCGCGGATTAAAAGTCCGCCACTTTACGCTGGAAGCAACGAGCTGAAGGCGGGGAGATGTATACTGTGGAATTATATGGGCGAGTTC
>CALLKY010000061.1 GCA_938083135.1 uncultured Alphaproteobacteria bacterium
TCCACATTCATCGCTTGACGGACAAACACCAGATCAGGCCTACTTCAATGCGCTGACGCCAATCAAGGCGGCGGCATAACAAGGGCTGGGATCCACTTATAAAACCAGACCCCGTTGTTCAAATTTCCCGAGCCACTTCTCGCCGACATACCGCATCAGCCCCTGTGACAGATTGATGGCCATCTGGCCCGTCCGGGTGTTCGGGTCGTAGACAAATGCGTCAATCGTTAGCTCAGACTGGGCCGATACGGTCACTGCACTTTGGTCCAGCATCAAGAGCTGAGCGGGTCCCATCGCGCCTGTGGTCACACGTTCTTGCACAACGAGGCTGTGGCCAGGCACCAGGGTGCGCTCACTGAGTGATGGCGGCGTTGTTAGCGTATCCGGCATTGCGGTTGCTGCGACGCCAACAGTCCTGGCATTCACGGCAGAGCCTGCCGTCAGGCTAAGGCAGATCAACCCTGCTAAGGCTAGGCCTGATGTCATATGCATTATTATTGAACTCCCGCCCGAACCGCTCTTGATCACAGTTACGTATCGGAATGTCAGGTTTGGGTTCAGGAATACAAGGGGACTTCTGCTGGATTGTGTCTGATGTCACAGCACTGTCTTTGTCGGGCTGTTCATTAAGACAGTGTTTACGACCTCATAGCCACGCCCTCGCAGCATTGTGAGAGGTGGTTGATCGGCGCGGCTGATAGCATTCCCTGAAATATGGGGAGACATGTGTGATGCGGGTTTTAGCGACAGTTTTGGTATTGGTTGGTGTTCTGTTTACGGCAGCGGCAGAGGCAGCGCCGGTTCGGGATAAAACATTCCCATGGCGCACATGGGACGCATCAGTGTTCGAGGAAGCGCGCCGGGACAACAAATATGTCCTGCTGTCGCTGCAATCCTGGTGGTGTCCATGGTGCCACACGATGAACGAAAATACGTTTGGGGATAAGGATATTCGCGCTGAACTGGCCAAAAATTACATCACTGTTCGCGTTGATCAGGATAGCCGCCCCGACGTCTCCCAGCAGTATGAACGCTGGGGCTGGCCTGCGACTGTTGTATTTGGGCCGGATGGGACGGAAATTGTGAAGCTCCGCGGTTATGTGCCCCCGCCGCGTTTCATGGCGATTATCAAAGAAATCATCGTTGACCCAAGCCCCGTTCAATATGGCAGTCTTGGCGGCCCGGAACGCCCTCTCTCCAAAGCCACACAGCTTGGCGATGCAGAACGCGCCCGCATTCTCGGTTTCATGGACGAGATGTGGGATGAGGAAAATGGCGGCTGGGGCCGGCGCAGCAAGTTCACCGATGGCCCAACATTCCTTTATGCACTTGAACGCGGTTTCGCTGATGATGCTGAAATGCTGCGGCGTGCGCGCAAAACCGTTGATGGCTTTATGAAGCTGATTGATGCGGAGACAGGGGCTGTCGCACAGGTCAGCCCCTCCCGCGACTGGACGGGCGCATTCCGCGAATACCCGATGTTCGCCCAAGAAGCCGGCCTGACAGTGTTTTCCCAGGCCTATTCGGTTTGGGGCGACCCGGCACATAAAGCGGCGGCGGATAAGGTCTATGGTTTTATGACCAAGACACTGACAGGCCCGAACGGCGCGTTCTATACGTCCCTGGGTTTGGCTGAGGGCAATCCGGGCGTCGATACCCGCCGATATGCCCGGGAAAATGGTATGGCCGCCAATGGCATACTGGCCTACTACGCGGCGACTGGCGATAAGGCGGCACTTGCAGCGGCGATCCGCGCGGTGGAATGGGTGCTGACAGAACGCGCCCGTGGTGACGGCGGATTTAATCACGCGGCTAACGATACCGGCGGACCGTTCCTAGTGGATACGTTGGCGATGGGCCGGGCGTTCCTTGCGCTCTATCGGTCTACTGGTGACAGGAAATGGCTGGAGCATGCTGGCCGTGCGGCAGATTTCATGGCGGCAACGTTCATTGATCCTGAAACCGGTGCATTCCTGGCGTCTCTGCCTGATCCGATGTTGCCCAAACCGGCCCGGCAGAAGGATGACAATGTCTCCGCCGTTCGTTTCTTCAACCTGATGAAATATTACACAGGCGAGGACAGCTACAGCGCCATTGCAGAGGCTGGCATGGGCTATCTGACATCGCCTGCGGTAACGGACGCCTATTTCTTCCTGCCAGGTGTATTGCTGGCGGAACAAGAACTCACCCATGAGCCGGTTAAAGCCACAATTGTTGGTGGTAAGGATGATGCGCAGGCGGCGGCACTGCATTTGGCGGCGCTCGCATATCCGACAGAATACAAGCGCGTGCAATGGTGGGATAAGCGGGAGGGTAAGCTGCCCTATCACGATGTGAATTATCCGGATTACCCGGAAGCCGCGGCGTTTGCCTGCACCAGCACATTCTGTTCCCTGCCAGTAACGGAAGTGGGCGGCGTTGCGGAGGCACTCAAACGTCTGCAACGATAGCGTTTCAACGTTGCAGACAGCAGGAGAGCATCCATGGAGCCGCGCAAGCCAACGGGCATGTATTTTGAGGATTTTGTCGTTGGCGAAACCTACACTACGCCCAGGCGGACGATCACAAGCACGGACATCGTGAATTTCGCCTGCCTTTCAGGTGATTTCAACGCGCCCCATGTGGATTGGGAATTCTGCAAGGCGCAGCCCTACCAAGAGCCCATCGCCCATGGCCCGCTCGTCCTGGCGATTATGGGCGGGCTGCTCTGCCAAAGCGGCATGAATGACGGCACTATCGTCGCCATGCTTGGGACCGATGAGTGGCGGGTCAACCTGCCAGTGAAGCACGGTGATACTTTGGAGGTCGCAGTGAAAGTGGTCACCAAGCGGCGCACCAGCAGCGGCTCCAAAGGCATTGTTGAGTTTGCACGGGAAGTGCGCAATCAGCGTGGCGAGGCGGTGCACACGATGAAATCAACCAGCATGTATCTTTGCCGCGAAGCCGCTCGGGCAATTCCCGACCAATCTTAATCAGATTGATCGGGATAAATTGCCCGCAATCAACGTGATAGAGCGCCG
>CALLKY010000062.1 GCA_938083135.1 uncultured Alphaproteobacteria bacterium
ATCTACGACGCGACGGCGAAGATCGACAGAGAGGGCTTTGGCCATGCAGGCTGGCCTCCTTCACCAGCCCTCATGATGAATCACAAAATAACGCCAAACGGAATCCCTAATGATTCAATTGCCGCTCAATCCGCTCTAGCATGCCGCGTTCCGTGTCCGAAAGCTGACCGGAGGCCGCCTGGATGGACAAGGTTTTCATGCGGATCATGATGTCGTTGACTTGGCTCATCGCGCCGTCAGCGATCTGCAACATGGAGATAGCCTGGCCGGCGTTGATCGTCGCCTGGCGGAGGCCTTGGACCTCAGCGCCTAAGCGAGAACCAATGGCCAGTGACGCGGCGTCATCCTTAGCGGAGACAACGCGGGTGCCGGAGGACAGTTTAGCAAGCGATTGGCTCGCCTCCATATCCGTCCGTTCCAGGTTACGGTGTGCGACGTTAGCCGCGTAGTTGGAAATTACGTTCAAACCCATATTCTTGCTCCTAAGCGCTCGGGACGGGCGGCCGCTACAAGTTGGTCGCGCGCCGCTCCGTTGCGACGTTTCGAAGGCTCCCGGCTTCAACGGCGGGCTTGCCGCTGGAAAGGAGCCGGAACGCTCGGGACCATATGAGCAAGAGCCGGGCCAGAATTGGCGCCAAACGAGTAAGATACGGAAAATATGAGGAAAATTTGAAATTCGGCCTACTGGAACCTCTGCGAAATGGCATGGCTCGGCGGCAAAACGGCAGGAATTGCCGCCCTATGGTGCCGGGCTAGGCATGATCTGCGCAAATCCTGCCGGGTTAGGGGATGAACAATGGGGCCAAAACGCAAAAACGGCGTCGCAGGCTAGCTGCAACGCCGTTTTCGATATCTATACGCAATCTCGCCCGGGCTTTGCGCCTGTAGCGAGGTTTGGCTGCTAGTAGCCTTCGCGCTCCAGCCGCTTACGCAGCATCTTGCGGTGGCGGCGAACGGCCTCGGCACGCTCACGAGCGCGCTTCTCGCTCGGCTTCTCGAACGAGCGGCGCAGCTTCATTTCACGGAAAATGCCTTCACGTTGCATTTTCTTCTTGAGGGCGCGCAGGGCCTGATCGACGTTATTGTCACGAACGCTAACTAGCAAAGCGTATCCTTCTCATAGGGTTACGCGCCGTGATGACCAAACATCGCAGCGCGGTGTCAATTTCAATTGGCGTGTATATAACATGATGAACAGAGAACGCCAACATATTCCGCATGTATCAAGCATGGGATCGCTCGCCGGTACAGAAAGCAGATCAGGCCATTGTCTATATTGAAGATCGCCCGTATGGGCCACCCGGTTTTATTGCAGCCAGCGGCTGCTATTGATCCTGCTGGGATTGCTGGTGATCCGGTTTTGCAGCAGCTGATCGATGATATGATTGAGACATTGGCGGATGCTGGCGGCGTTGGCCTCGCCGCGCCCCAGGTCTACCAAGGCAAGCGCCTTATCCTTGCGATGGCACCAGAAGGGCGTTCCGAGGGGGAGGGCGCGCCACTACACATTCTAATCAACCCCGAGCTGGAACTAACGGCAGAGCCGGATCAACTCGGCTGGGAAGGCTGCTTGTCCATCCCGGACCTGCGGGGAGCAGTTCCGCGCAGCCCATCACTGCGGTTTCATGGGTTTGACCGCAGAGGCCAGCCGGTAACCGGTGAAGCCAATGGATTCTTCGCGCGGGTGCTGCAGCATGAAGTCGATCATCTGGACGGTGTTCTCTATCCTATGCGGATGAAAGACTTCCGCTATTTCGGTTTTGACGAAGAGCTCAATCGCTTAGAAGCAGAAGCCCGCGCTGCAGAGGGACATCATGATGACGAATAGTCAGCTGCAAGAGACCATCCTTAAAGCCGCACTCACCCATGTCGCCTTTGACGGATGGACGATGAAGGCGCTTGAGGCTGGTGCGACGGATGCGGGTTTACCGCCGGAAGATGCAGCACGTGCATTCCCGCGCGGCCCAGCTGAAGCCGTCGTTCTGCATTCGGCTTTGGCGGATGCGGATATGACAGCGGCCATGGCAGCGCTGGATCCGCCACCTGCGCGTACAGCCGATAAAGTCGCCATGGCGATTCGTTTGCGGCTGGAAGCCGCTGCCCCAAATCGGGAAGCTGTACGGCTTGGGCTTGGATTGCTTGCCCGCCCACAATACGCGCCGCTTGGCCTGAAAGCGCTTAGCCGCACAGTTGATGCAGTATGGCGATCTGCCGGTGACCGATCTGCAGATTTTAACTGGTACACCAAGCGCGGCCTGCTGGCGGCTGTATATGTGGCGACAGTCAATTTCTGGCTGGATGATAAGTCAGACGGATCTGCCGATAGTTGGGCGTTCTTGGACCGGCGCCTTGCAGATGCCATGCGGTTGCCGATGAAGGCGAAAGGCATGTTGCAGAAATTCGGCGGCGGGCTGCCGCGCCCATCACGCGTCGCCAAGCATTTGAAGCGGCGGCGGATGGCAGGCAGCTGGTGATCGAGCAGGCGGCGCTCCTCGGCCCTGTCGCTTGGTACATCCTGGTGATGGCAGTAACGCCTGGCCCGAATAATGCCATGCTCGCAGCATCCGGCATGAACTTCGGCGTGCGGCGGACTGTGCCGCATATCTTAGGGATCGCGATCGGGTTGATTGTTCTGTTGGCGCTTTGCGGATTCGGCCTTGGTGTTCTCTTTAATGAGATTCCGCATGCAGAGTTGACGCTCTCTATCATCGGGTCTGTTTATCTAGCCTATCTCGCGTGGCGCATCGCCAATGCGGGTGCACCGTCAGAAAACGAAGGTGCAAGGCCGCTTACATTCCTTGAGTCCTTCGGCTTCCAGTTCCTGAATCCAAAAGGCTGGGTGATGGCGCTAACAGCAGCGACGCTCATGCCGGATCTTGGCGGCGTTGTTGAGACAGCGATCGCATTCACGATTGTCGGCGGCATATTCGGCACGCCCTGCATGGCGATCTGGACGTTCTTTGGCGCAGCGCTTGCCCGCGTATTCCGAAACCCTAAGGCCCGCCGCGTCATTAATTGGACGCTCGCAGTCATTCTGCTCGCAACAATCCCGTTCATGTTCCGCTGAATACAAAAAGGCCGCGTCTCCCTGGTGGAGACGCGGCCCTTTGCCAGCCGGGAAGCTGAAAGTGTCGTTTAGCGCTTAGAGAACTGGAAGATAGGATAAATGACTATATAACAGCGGGTTACTGCTGGTCATAAACTAACGTGTCTTATACGTGCTTTTCATTTTTATCGGGAAATCTCCTAAAAACGACCTGTAATCAAGCATTTATGCATATTTTTGTCATGCGCATCAGATTGTTTTCATGCTCATTCAATCGACGAAATAGTCGATTGGGTCCAACATACCTTAGTGCGCTATGTCGAACCATCGAAGGTAGATCAGCTTCCAGTTCCTAGATTCGGGTGCTCTGAGACAGAACGCTCTGTGGCTCCATCCTCAGGGCTTTGGTCACAGGTCGTGCTTTGCTAGCAACCATCCGCCATAGACCCACCGCTGCTACGAGACACCGATAGCGCTCCCATAAGCGTATTTGCTCCATTCACGCTTTCT
>CALLKY010000063.1 GCA_938083135.1 uncultured Alphaproteobacteria bacterium
GCGTCCCTAGCCAGCACTTTCACCTCTATCTCAAAGAGTGCGAATGGCGCTTCAATCACAGGCCCACCGAAAACCTCTTGAAAGTATTACGCAAGTGGGCAAACCTCTGAACCGAAACCCTTAGATAGGCCAGCCCCAAGATTAAATGCGCTTTGTAGCTAATCGACCGCACGCCTGGAAACAGCACATCCCGGTTCCGACCCGCGTCCGGCGCTGCCGCGATCTGTTCAAGTACAGCCGCCATTCCGCGATAATAGTTGAGCCATTGCTGTCTGCCCCATCGGTCAACTGTAAAGGTACGAATGGCTTCAAGGTCCTGGCGCGCCGAACGCGTGAGATGGATTGTCATTCGTCCGGGAAGGCATCTGGTTCGAACGACTTGGCGTCAAACTGCTCAAAGTCTCCAGCCTCTGCGGCCCTAGCGGCAGTAACAAGGTCTGCCTTCAGGCCGTGGTACATAAGCGCACCGTCCTGCTGCATCAGCAATCGCATTCCAGCACGTACAACCTCACTCAAATTTGCATAAGCACCACTGGAAAGCTGATGTTCTGCATATTCTTGCATTGCCTCGGTTAGATGAACATTCGGCATCAGATACCTCATTCATGTCTGATAATGGCCAAATCTAACATCAAACCCTCAAAAACAATAGTTTGGTGCCGCAACAATCGGGTGGGCTTGGCACAGCTAGGTCGATAAACAAGACGCTATCGTCACATTTGAGAACCACATGCCTCTGACCGTACAAAGATCCAATATGTCCCTGCTTGAGTGGGTCCTGCTGCTCAGCCTTTCCGCGCTTTGGGGTGGGGCGTATTTCTTTAATGGTGTGGCGACGCAGGAATTGCCTACGTTTGTGATCGTGCTTGGTCGGGTTGGCGGCGGGGCTATTGGATTGCTGATCGTGCTTCGGCTGCTGAGGCTTCAACTGCCAAGGGGCTTTGCAATCTGGCGGGCATTCTTGGTCATGGCGCTGTTGAACAATGTGTTGCCATTCAGCCTGATTGTCTGGGGCCAAGCGCATATCGCGTCTGGCGTCGCTTCTATTTTGAACGCAACGACACCGCTATTCACCGTTGTTGTCGCCCATTGGCTGACCTCCGATGAGCGCATCACGGCACAACGGTTGACAGGCGTGATCACCGGCTTTGCTGGCGTCGCCATTATGATTGGCGCTGAAGCCGCGGAAACACTTGGGCTGGACGTGATGGGCCAAGTCGCTTGCCTGGGTGCTGCCCTCTCCTACGCATTCGCCGCGATTTATGGACGCCGGTTTCAGGCGCTTGGCGTGACGCCTATGGCGACGGCAACCGGCCAAGTAGTGATGGCTGCTGTCGTTCTGACGCCGCTGGCATTAGTGGTCGATCAGCCCTGGACCTTGCCTGTGCCAAGTGCGGAGGCTGTCGGGGCAATCATTGGCTTGGCGCTGCTGTGCACAACCCTCGGGTATTTTCTATTTTTCCGCATTCTTTCAACGGCGGGCGCGACGAACGTATCGCTTGTGACACTCCTCATTCCCGTCACAGCCATCTTGCTCGGCGCTTTGTTCCTGGGCGAAGCGTTGGCCCTACGCCATTGGGCAGGCATGGGGCTGATCGCAATCGGCCTCGCCGCCATCGACGGGCGCCTCTGGCGCGCATTCCGCCAGAAATTGCGTTAAGCTCACCCAGCACCTCTATTGCGCGCCTGTCTATCTTGCGGAAGGACTATCACGCATGACCGCCATCGCCGAAGCCCCCGCTGTTAGCGAAAACCGCGTGTTGTCGCTAATCGGCGTCGGCCACTTTTTGAGCCATTTCTACCTGCTCACCTTGCCGCCAATGTTTCTGGTTTTCTCGCGGGAATTTGAGGTTGGCTTCGGCGCGCTTGGGCTGGCACTGGCAGGCTATGGCTGGGTTGGCGGCATCCTGCAGGCGCCGGTTGGGGCGGCCCTTGATAAGATCGGCGCGCGGCAGATGCTGGCGGCAGGTCTGGCACTGAACGCGACCGCTATCATGCTGATTGGCTTCAGCGACAGCTATTGGCAGCTGTTTGTGCTGGCTGTGTTGGCGGGAACGGGCAATTCCGTATTTCACCCAGTGGACTACGCGATCATTGCCGCCAAGGTGCGGGAAAAGCGGCTCGGTCGGGCTTATTCGCTCCATACATTTTCTGGCTTTGCAGGTGGTGCAGCCGCACCCTTAGTGATCGGCGGACTGGCGATGGCTTTCGATTGGCGCATGGCGTTCATCATTGTCGGCGTCTGTGGCATTGGGGCGGCGCTGCTCATTTTCATGCAGGGTGATCGGCTTGAAGGTGAGCGTGTCGTCAAAGACGCCGGGCCTGATGCTAATGGCAAAACGCATCTAAGCGGGCGTGCGCTCCTGCTGTCACCGCCCGTCCTACTCTACTTCCTGTTTTTGGCGACATATGGACTTGCGACAGGTGCGATTGGCAGCCAGGGCGTCGTTGCCATGAACTTGATGGGGCTCGCGACAGAAGCCGAAGCCCGCGGCGTGCTCAGTGCCTATCAAGCTGCGATCGCGATCGGCATTTTGACGGGCGGGGTGCTGGCAGAGCGCTATGGCCGGCACGGGCTGACCGCCGCAGTCGCATTGCTGGGGGCGGCAGCCTTGTTGCTCCTGCCGCCGGTTCTATCGCCAACTGGCGCGCTGCTATTCGCCATCTTCATCGGTTCTGGGTTTGGCTTTGGCATTGTGCTGCCCGCGCGGGATTTGATGGTCCGTGCGATCACACCGCCCGGTGCAAGCGGGCGCGTGTTCGGGTTCGTCTTCGTCGGTCTGTCGATTGGCAGCGGTGCATCGGGGCCGATCTTCGGGCAACTGGTGGACGCTGGATTCCAGAACTGGCTCTTCCCAATTGCCGGGATATTGCTCGTCATCGCCGTCATCATCACGACATTGGCCCAAATGGCGGCGAATAAACAATGACATCAGCCACCAGCAAGATTTCCACGCTCGACTGGGCCGCAATCGCTAAGGCATTTGATCAGGATGGCTACGCTCTATTGCCGCCACTTCTGACACCAGCCGAACGCGCAGGCATCATAGCGCTGGAGACGGAGGACGCCCACTTCCGCACCCGCATCAACATGGCCCGCCACCGCTTTGGCGAAGGGCGCTATGGGTATTTCGACGATCCCATTCCGCCACTCGTCGCTGAGATGCGGGAAGCGCTCTACACCCATTTAGTGCCAATCGCCAACGACGCTGCAACGAAGCTCGGCAAGGATGAGCGCTATCCCGCCACACTTGGCGAATATCACGCGCTTTGCGCTGCCGCTGGGCAGAGCAGGCCAACGCCGTTGCTGCTGCAATATGAGGCTGGCGGCTATAACCGGCTGCATCAGGATATCTATGGCGACATGGCATTCCCAATCCAAGCGGCGATGCTGCTGAGCGATCCGGCAAGCGATTTCACCGGTGGCGAATTTCTGCTGGCCGAAGGTGCGCCCCGCCAGCAAATTCGCGCTGAGGCGATTGCGCTTAAGGCTGGTGAGACCATCCTGTTTCCTTGCGCCGAACGCCCGATTCCAGGCGCGCGGGGCATGTTGCGCGCCCGTATGCGCCATGGCGTCAGCCGCATCCGGTCTGGTGAGCGCTATACGCTGGGTATTATCTTTCACAACGCCGCATGAAAGCGCCGCATCCATGAGTTTCGCGATCTATGACGACCCCGCTGCCGCTGGTCACCGCCCGCCCCAAGGCCACCCGGAACGGCCCGAACGCTATGAGGCCGCCGTCAAACGCTTAGCGGAACCAGACTTTGCCAAACTGCCAAGGCGCCAACCAAACCGGGCCAGCCGCGAAGCGCTTGAACGCGCCCATCCGGCGGATTTCGTCGATACCATTCTGGACGCCGAGCGACCCGACGGGATTGTGATGCTGGACGGCGACACTGGCATTGGCCCTGGATCAACCGAAGCTGCCCTCAAAGCGTCCGGCGCTGTAGTTGACGCCGTAGACGCTGTTATGTCCGATGATCTTGCCCGCGCCTTCTGCCTGGTCCGCCCACCCGGGCACCATGCCGAACCGGCGCGCGCCATGGGCTTCTGCTTCTTCAATCACGTTGCAATCGGGGCACTGCACGCCCAGGCCGCCTATGGGCTTGAGCGGATCGCGATACTGGATTTTGACGTGCATCACGGCAATGGCACCCAAGCGATATTCTGGGAAAAACCAGAATTCCTGTTCGCATCGTCGCACCAGATGCCGCTATTTCCAGGCTCCGGTGCTAAGGCAGAACGTGGTGCGGGCAATATCTGGAACGGCCCACTCGCCCCTGGCGACGGCGGCCCGCAATTCCGTCATGTCTGGGAAGATGCGTTATTGCCAGCGGTGGACGCGTTTCGCCCAGAACTCATCTTGGTATCTGCTGGATTCGATGCACATCGCCGCGACCCATTAGCCAATATCGAAGCTGAGGCCGAGGACTTTGGCTGGGTGACGGAGCGGATCGTCGAGCTGGCGGATATCCATGCATCGGGCCGCGTCATCGCCTCCCTCGAAGGCGGGTATGATTTGCGTGGCCTTGCTGAATCCTTAGCGGCCCATATGCAAGCGCTGAGCAAAGACGTTTGACGTGCCGGGCCTGATCCGGGAACAATAGCAACGACGCTTTTTCCAAGGATTACCCGCGCCATGAGCATCGTCGCCACGACATCCACTACCGACACTGATCCTGTGATGGAACAGCACGCCTTCCCGGTCGAACAGCTGGAGGCGTATCTTTCAGAGCATGTAGCGGAATTTACCCCTCCGCTTAACGTTGGACAGTTTAGGGGCGGGATGTCGAACCCGACCTTCATGCTGACGGATGGCGGTGGCAAAGCCTATGTCTTGCGGAAAAAACCACCTGGGAAACTGCTGCCATCTGCCCATGCGGTAGACCGGGAGTTTCGCGTGATTTCCGCACTCGCAAAAACTGATGTGCCGGTCGCAAAATCCTATGTGCTCTGCGAAGACGCCAGCGTCATCGGTCAGGAATTCTATGTGATGGAGCATGTGGCTGGCCGCGTGATCCGCGACTATTCGCTGCCCTCCATGACGCCCACTGAACGCACGGATCACTACAACGCCATGTGCGACGTGATGGCGAAATTGCACAGTGTGGATTATCGCAAAGTTGGCCTGGAAACCTATGGCCGGGAAGGCGGATATTGCTTCCGCCAAGTCCGTCGCTGGTCTGGCCAATATGCCGACTCTAAAACCGACGACGTGCCGGAAATGGAAAAGCTGATCGAATGGCTCGGTGCGCGCATGCCTGAGCATGAGGAAACAACCATTGTCCACGGCGACTACCGGATGGAGAACGTGATCTATCACCCGGATCGCCCTGAAATCCTAGCCGTGATTGACTGGGAGCTTGGCACGCTTGGCGACCCGTTCTCTGACCTCGCCTATAACTGCCTGAACTATCACGTTGGCGACCCTGAGCGGGCCGACATCACCAATATTGACCTTGTTGCGCACGGTATTCCAACTGAGCAGGCCTATGTGGAGCGCTATTGCGAACTGCGCGGCCTAAAAGAAGCGCCGAACTGGAAGTTCTACATGGCGCTCAGCCTCTTCCGCCTCGCCGCTATTGCCCAGGGTGTTTATAAGCGCGGGCTTGATGGCAACGCTTCCAGCCCTGACGCCCTAAAGCGCGGCGCGAAGGCCCGGCAATTAGCCGAAGTCGGTTGGCAAATTGCGTCTGGGAGTTAGAGCGTCCACGGCCCTATTTCTCGCACACCAGCCGTTCATACAAATGCCAACTGGTATGTCCTAATATCGGGAACACAATGATGACCCCGATGAACCCAGGCACCACCGAAAGCAATGTCAGAGCGCCAATTATCGCACCCCATACCAGCATCACCCCCGGGCTTTTCAACACGGCCTGAACGCTCGTAATCATCGCAGTCACACAGTCCACATTCTTGTCCAACAAAAGCGGCATCGCCATCACTGTGATGCAGTAAAGCACTGTCGCAATCACGCCGCCGACCAGGGTTCCAACAGCCAGGAATGCCGCCCCTTCGCCAGTGCTGAATATGGTTGTGAGCAAGTGATCGAATGACCGGTAGCCGTGGCTTTGCACGGTCAGCGCAAGGATCAAGCGGAACTGGTAGGCCCAAATCCAAAACACAAACAACACCACAAACGACATCCAGCCAAATTCCCGGCGCTGTTGCCGGAAAATGACGAGGAAGATGTCAGACGCAGTAAACCTATCCCCACGTTTGTATCGCCTGGACATTTCGTAAAGGCCCGCCGCCAGGAAGGGTGCGACGAGCGGAAATCCGATACCCGCCGCAATCACAATCCATATCTGATCGAACACAGTGAAGCCTGCCAGAAGCGCCAAACCGAACAGCGCGTATACGAGGCCAAAAAACAGGCTCAATCCGGGGCGTCGTCTGATGTCCCGAAGGCCATCCTTGAATGACGCTTTCACGTCACCGAATGTCGCTGCTCGAACACCGAGACGGATCGGTTGCGCTTCTGTGAATTCGCCCTGTCGTGCTTGCATAACAATCACTCCCCACAGAAATGCTAACGGGAGCGCAGGGCCACTGCAAACCGTCTAAAGCGTGCTTGGATTTCAGCTAGCACGCAGGCCAGATTACTCCCTAGCGTTAGTGGATGTCGGCAGCAGCCGCTTTCCATCTTTCAGCAAAGGCGTGGCCGGCCCGAAATCACCAATTGGCAGCGTGTGCGTCAAAAGCCCGATATCCTCCCGCCAGAGATGCATGGCACATCCGGGCGGCTCGTAAGCAATGGCGAGCGGCGCGCCCGCTGTCGTATCAAAAGCAAACGGGTATGAGACGCTAGGGGCGACACAGGCTGGAACGGGGCCGCACATACCGGTAATCGTGCGATGATTATGGCCCGCGATAATACGGAGCACATTCGTGCGCCCTGCCAGAATTCCTGCAAGGACATCGGCACCGCCAAGACCGGTCGCGCCAAAACCTGGAAGTCCACACGGGAAGGGTGGATGGTGGATCGCGATAATGACGGGCTTGTCCGCCGTCGCGTCTAACGCCGCCTCTAGCCATGTGAGACGCGCGCCACAAAGCTCGCCATTGCTTTCGTCAGGAATAACGGAATCGCAGGCGATGACGCGGATCGGCCCAGCATCGAAGGTGTAGTGAATGAAGTCTGCGGGACCATCGCCTTCTGGCAGCCAGTCGAAATCCTTGAACGCCACGCGCATGTTGGCACGGTCATCATGATTGCCTGGAATGGCATAGAGCGGCGCATCCAAATCCTGCAGAACCTCAAGCGCTAACGCATAGGCTTCGGGCGCGCCATGATGTGCGAAATCGCCCGTATGGATCACGACATCGGCACCTGCGGTGTTTACAGCCGCAACGGCAGCCCGCAACGCCGCCTCCGTATCGGACCGGCCATAGGCGATCTCGCCCGGTGGCAGCATGTGGCTATCTGATATCTGGGCAATCAGCATGTGATGCTCTCCGCTTTACGCCGGATCAGGTTAAGCGCGCCCGGCACGGCTGGACTTCAGGAAAATCACACATACGACAGCGATGGCAAGCAAGGGGGCGACGCCATAATTGACGACATCCCAATCAAACGCATTCAGCAAATGGCCGGACGATAGCGCGGCCGTTGCGACGGTTGCGAAGATCAGGAAGTCATTGAAGCCTTGCACCTTGGCACGCTCTTCCGGGCGATATGTGTCTGTCAGCAAAGTGGTCGCGCCGATGAACATGAAATTCCAGCCGACGCCGACGAGCAGCAAACCAGCGGTGAAGTTCGTGAATTCAATGCCGGAGAGATGCGCCGTTACAGCCGCCATCATTAGAACAGCGCCGCATAGAATGACATTCAGTGCGCCAAACTTCTTAATGATGTCACCCGTAAAGAACGATGGCGCGAACATGCCTATGATGTGCGCTTGGATCACCCATTTTGAATCGGAGAATTCAAACCCACAGTTCAACATCGCCAAGGGCGTCGACGTCATCAGCAGCGCCATAACGCCATAGGCGATGAACGCTGCAATCACCGCAACCGCGCATTTTGGCTGCATCAATATCTGGATCAGCGGACGGCCTGAGCTTTTGCGCTCCGCCACCGTGAGTTTCGGTATCTGGACGCCCATGAGCATGAAGAAGGAAAGGACATACACGCCAATCAGCGCAAAATAGCTGCCTGCAAATATGGTTGGTGACAGCATATCCTTGGTCAAATTGGCAAGTTCCGGCCCCAAGAAAGCGGCGAAAAGGCCGCCTGTCATCACCCAGGAAATGGCTTTCGGCTTGAAGTCATCAGAGGCCGTATCGGCGGCGGCAAAGCGATAGAACACTGCGAACCCATTGAACCAGCCTATGACACAGGCCCCAGCGCACAGCATCCAGAACGAGCCAAGCAGCATGCCATACCCGGCCATGATCGCGCCGATCACGCCAAAGATTGTGCCGAACATGAACCCGGCCCGTCGGCCGATCCGTCGCATCAAGTGGGATGCCGGGATTGTCGCCAGCATGACACCCGCATGGTGTGTCGCCAGCGGCAGCGTTTCCCAACCGGGCGCGGGCGTGAGGATCTTGCCAGCCAAAGGGCCGGTCGCAATCATCAAGGAGGTGCCGGTCATGTAGAGTGCCTGGCATATCGCCAGGATCAGGACATTACGTTTCGCAGGATCAGACAGCACGGGCGGAAAACTTCCAGCTTCGGGAGCGTTTGGCGGACAAACCACCATCAAATTGGCTAGACCTAGAAAACTTGCACTTCAATCCGTTGAAAGTCGAGAGCGTCAACCACGCCCTCGCCTACAATTGATTCAACCCGGTCTTTAGCAATTTGACTGGCAATATCTGAATCGATTTCCGCGTCGCCGCCCCAATCAATCTGCACCATGTCAGAAAGTGCGGTAATCAATGCGTCCCGGATGAGCGGTCTAACCGCATCAATTTCAGCGTCTTTCTTATCTTCAGCCAAAATCATCCGCGTCCAGAGCGTATATTTGCGGGCAGGGATAAAGTCCCGAATCGCCGTCACATAAACGGCGTCCATATAGTAATACTCACGCCCATCTTCCGTTTTATCCGGTCGGGGCATGCCACCAGGGCCAACAGGGCCCTCATTCTCACCACGGACCTCTTTCGAGACCTCAGTCACGTTGGCACGCTTGCCTTGTTGGGCATCCGTCGGCACTGCGAACAGTGTCGCAGCGACGAGAGCAACAGCAGGTATGGCGCGTTTCCAGAACATGAGACCGACTATCCGGGACTCATGGTGCAGGAAGGATTAACGCATATCTTCCAGACCGCGGATTTCCTATATATTTAGCGCATCTCCACTGATTTGATCGCTGCCGCAACGCCATCAGGCGTGAAGACCGGCAGTGAGCAAAGGCCATTGGCGCATGCGAAGGCAGCTGGCGCGTCCAATTCAGGATAGGTCACGTCCGGATTGGGCAGTGGTCCCTCCCGCTTATCCCACCATTCCAGCCGGTAATATCCGGTTGGATAGCGGCGCGCTTCCGCATAGAGCGCCTGTGCTTCTATCGCATCCTTTTGGCCAACGATTGTTGCATGGGCAGGTTCTGCTGCAAGCTCAGCATCCGGCAGCAGGGCATGGGGCAGGAAAACTTCGAACTCCGCATAGGCTGCTAAGTGGCCCATGCCATGGCGTGCGGCATCGGCCCATTCTGCATCACCGGTGTAACGGTTCAGCAAATTAAAGAACCGGGTCGCGGCCATGTTTTCATCCAGATGGCGCACGGGCGTTTTGAACACACCGAACGCTGCTGCCGTTGGCGGGGCGGTACGGTATCCGCCACCATCAACCCGGAAGGTCTTGGCGACAAAGGCACCTGTTTCAACAGCCAAGTCCAACCATCGCCGTTCGCCCGTTGATCGGTAGAGCGCCAGCGCTGCATCCCCCATGGCGACATTATCGCCGAGATATGCCGCACCCGGCGTGGCAGAGCCATGGCCGAACCCACCGTCCGGCAAACGCCGGGCCTCAACCGCCCATTCGGTGGCCTGCATGGCTGCAGTCAACCAACGCTGCTCACCGGATACATCGGATAGGAGCGCCAATGCGGCAGCGGCCCAGCCGTTTTCCCGCGCATATTGGTTCTTGTCGATACGGGGTTGGCGGCCCACAGCAGCCCGGGCTGCGGCAGAGAATCCATAGAAGAACTTACCGTCCGTTTCCGCATCCAGGTCTGCATCCTGGCTGGTATAGAATGCACCGTTCGGGCCGCGCATCCGGTCTGTCAGATATCCCGCAATCGCCTCTGCGCTGGCCAGATCACGCGGATCACCCCAGGCCGCAAAGGAAAGCGCATAAAGGCGAATGCCATCCGCCTGGCTCTGCATAATCTTTTCGAAATGTGGGGAAGACCAATCTACTTTATCGGAATACTGATAGAGACCACCCCATGCCGGATCGATCAGCATGCGGGATCCCTCCAGGGACTTCCGCACGACGGCACGATAGCGCGCATCCCCGCGCCGCGCTTTGCGGATCGCCCACTCAATCGCTGGCGCATTGATGAAGCGGTGAACTTGACCAAAACCGCCATTCACATCGTCATGGGCGTTGAAAAAGATTGTCTCCAGAAGTGAGCGCTGCTCTACCGTCAGGCTATGCGCACCTTCCACTCCATCGGGGGAAAGCGATAGGTTCGGTAGCGGTGACGGATCATCAAGCACGGTCTTGATATCGATCAGAAAACGCGCCTTTTCCCGATATCCACGCCGAACCAGGATTTCCGCCCCTTTAGCATCAAACATGATTGTGGCGGGCCAACCGAACCGTTCATAGCGACGGGAGATATCAGGGCGCTCATCCTGCTCCACACGAACCGGGATGAAGTGCTTCAGCACTTTGGCAACGACTTCTGGATCCCGGCACGTGGTGCGTTCCATAACATGGCACCAGTGGCACCAATCAGCACCCAGATGCAGCAGCACGAATTTATTCTCGCGCGCAGCTTCCTCGAATACAGCTTTGCCCCAGCTCCGCCACTCAATCGGCCCCCGATCAGGTGCTGCAAGCGCTGAATGCGGCAGGATGAGAGCGATCAGTAGGAAGGCGAAGGCGCGCATAGGATTTCCCCGTGTGTTTCAGCCGATAGACGCACCCTATACGTCCAGCCGAACACAGAGGATCACGTTTGGCGGAGCCGGGCTTCCCGATTGGCGGTATAAATTGCCGCCGCCGCAATCAGCGCCGCACCAATCCAGGTCCACATATCTGTGCTTTCGCGGAATACAAACCATCCGACCAGCGCGACTGTTGGCAGGCGGAGGAAATCAAACGGCTGCAAAAGTGAAGCGTCCCCAACCGCAAGCGCACGGCTGATGCCATAGATATTGATGACTGCACCTACGCCCAATGTCACGATCCAAAACCAGTCATTGCCGGCAGGCCATTCCCAGAAATACAGGGCAGGAAGCAGCGAAAGCGGTAATGGCAGCAAGGATAAATACAGCGTAATCAGCGCCGGGTTTTCTGTCGCCGAAAGCTTCTTGCCGGTGATGACAACGCCAGCAAATGTAATCGCCGCCAGGAGCACGACCAGCGCGCCGAGGTTCAATGCTTCTGCGTCTGGCCTGGTCATGATCAGCACGCCGAAGAATCCAACCGCGACTGCAGCCCCACGCCGCCACCCAAATCGTTCCCCCAAAACCACCCACGCAAGCAGTGTCACAAATAGCGGCGTTGTAAACGATAACGCCGTCGCTTCTGACAATGGTAGTAGAATGGCACCTAAGAACATTGCGACAGAGGACGCGAGCATGATCACCGCGCGCAGCCAAAACAGGCCCCACCGTTCCGTTTTCAGCCCACTGATCCCCATGCGGGCGATCCAGGGCAGGAACAGCAGGACTGCCGCGAGGTTTCGCCAAAATGAGATCACAAAGACGTCGAGATGCGCCGAGAGTTCACGCACGCTGCCGATCATCACTGCGAAGCCGATTGCGGTGAAACACATCCAAAGTGCAACGCGGATGACGGGGGGAAGGGTGTTCATGGGTACTTTCTACAGATGGTTTCGAAGCAGCACCCCCTCACCCTGCCCTCTCCCCCAATAGACGTATGGCGGGGGAAAGGGATCAGGGTGAGGGGGGCGGCAGCAGAACTATAGAAACATTAAACCGTCGGATCATTCCCAACCCGCACCAGCAGCTTGCCGAAATTCTCACCCTGGAACAGCTTCATGAACGCTTCGGGCGCATTTTCAAGCCCGTCCACAAAATCCTCGCGATAGTTGATTTTGCCCTCCGCGATCCACCTGGCCATGCGCGGCAGCGCTTCTGGCCAGAGGTGATGGAAGTCATAGACCAGGAAGCCTTGCATGCGGGCCCGCATGGGGATGAAGAAACGCGTATTGCGCGGCACCAGTTCAGGTTCCGCCAGATTATATTCCGCAATACCGCCGCACACAGCGATCCGGGCACCTAGGGCCAGGTTGCGTGTGATGGCGTCATAAACCGCACCACCAACGCTTTCGAAATACACATCAACGCCGCCAGGGCAATGTTTCTGCAGCCCGGCATCCAGGTCATCCGTCTTGTAGTTGATGCACGCGTCGAAACCGAGCTCGTCCACAACGTAGGCGCATTTTGCGGGCGAGCCGGCAATGCCAACGACGTGGCAGCCCATGATCTTCGCAATCTGCCCAACAAGAGCCCCGACAGCGCCAGATGCGGCGGACACAACGACCGTCTCACCCGGTTTAGGCTCGCCAACATGCAGCAGGCCGAAATAGGCTGTCATGCCTGGCATGCCGAGCACACCATTGGCGGTCGAGATTGGGGCTATGGAAGGATCAATTTTACGGAGACGTTCCAGCGGCGGAACGGAATATTCCTGCCACCCAAGTGTGCCCTCAACGATATCACCAACCGCGAAATCCGGATGCAGCGATTGCACGACCTCACCAACGCCACCGCCGGTCATGACGGCATCAATCTCAACATTGGCCGCGTAGCCTGCAACCGCGTTCATCCGCCCGCGCATATAGGGGTCTAGCGACATCACAATCTGGCGAACAAGCACTTGGCCCGGTGCAGGCTCTGGCAAAGGTGCCTCTTCCAGGCGGAAATTGTCTGGCGAAACCATGCCGTTCGGGCGATTGGCAAGAACGACGCGGCGGTGGGTGTTGGGCAAGTTCATGGGGTCAAATTAGCCTTTAAGGCCGGAAAGTTTGGCGAAATTCACCAGTTCATCGATATGGGCTTGGGGGTTTGGCAGGTCGGAATCAATCGTGCGGAAGCTAACATGGCTCATACCCAATTCTTCCCAGGATTTAAGGTCTGCTTCCCATGCAGCTTCATCACGATTCCAATGATGCAACGTCGCATTCATGCTGTAGGTCGCTGGGTCCCGGTCATATTCTGCCTGCCATTGGCTGATGCGGCCAAGGATGCGCCGGGTCTCGTCGTCGGGCTCAGAACGCGGGTTCAGGGAATAGCCATCCCCCAAACGCACGGCGCGCTCAATAGCTTTGTCCGCAAAGGCACCGATGAAGATGGGGATGGGCTGCTGAATGGGCTTCGGGTTGATGCCCATGTCCTCAATCTGATGGAAATCACCTTTGTAGTTGATGGTTTCCTCCGTCCAGAGCTTCCGCATCACGTCAATCTGTTCTTCGAACAGGCGAGCGCGGGTCTTAAAGTTCGCACCGAGGCCCTGATATTCCTCCGGGCTCCAGCCAATGCCGCAGCCGAGGCGCAAGCGACCGCCGGAGAGGATGTCGACCTCTGCCGCTTGCTTCGCCACCAGCGGCGCTTGGCGCTGCGGCAACACCATTACAGCGGATGCAAAGGTGATCCGGCTCGTCAGCGCACTCGCGTAAGCGAACAGCGTCAGCGGCTCATGGAAGGTTTTCTTGATGGTGTAATAGTGCGCCCAGGGCGCACCCTTAGCCTCCTTGTTGCAAAGCACGTGATCGATGCAAAGCACGTGGTCGTAGCCCAGGTCTTCCGCCGTTTGGAAGAAGTCTTTGACCATCGACATATCGTCGCCGATTTCGGAGTGAGGGAATACGCAACCGATTTTCATTGACTGGAGCTCCTATTCAGCCGCAACGGCGGCGCGTTCCCGGGCCAGCGCCAGAAGCGCATCGTCGGCGACAGGCTGGATGGGCGCAAAATCACGATGGGCGATCCATTCTTCCCGATTGAACTTGGTGATGTGATTGGTGACAGCACAGAGCGTCAGATAAACGATCTTGCGCGGATAGGGCGTGATGTTTGGCGGGCTGGCATGCACCAAATTCCCATGGAACATGATGACGGACCCGGCAGGCCCCGTTGGCGCCACAATGCCACCTTCATTCGCAAGCTTACTGACTTCCGCCTTGTCCAGCGTCCACAACGGGTAAGACGTGGTGGAAAGATCATGGCCCGCTTCTAAAACACCAACCTTATGGCTTTTAGGAATGAACATGAGCGCACCGTTGATCGGCATGACTTCATCCAAGAACACAGCGATATTCATGGCGCGGGGTTCGGGCATGCCATCATCCCGATGCCAGGTGCCGAAATCCTGGTGCCATTGCCACACATCACCATCAAACGCCGCTTTGGCGTTGATTTTGAACTGATGCATGTAAAGGTCATCGTCGAGGAGTTGCGATACAGGCTCAATCAACCGGGGATGCGCACCAAGCCGCCGATAAGCTTCATTATAAGTGTGGGCTGCAAAGGCCGTGCGCGGTGCGCCAGAGCTTTCGCGCCATACTTCCTTGCGGTCCTCGGCATAGATGCCCTCGGCTTCACTCGCCAGCAGCGCCATCTCTTCTTTGGAGAAGCAGCTTGGGAGGAACAGATAGCCCTCGCGGTCAAATTCTTCCAATTGGGCGTCAGTTAAAAGCATCAGGAGGGTCCCTTCCAAGTAAGGCGGCGATATGATTGCTTATGTTATATCTTGATTGCGACCGCGAGGGGAGACTGTTCAGCCATGCCACATTCCATAGAATTCCTGTTCGACGTTGGCAGCCCAACCGCCTATCTCGCTTGGACCCAATTGCCAGGCCTAGCGAAGCGCACAGGTGCCGACATTAAGCTGACGCCAATACTCCTAGGCGGGCTGTTCAACGGATCCGGCAATCATTCGCCAGCCGATGTTCCGGCGAAGCGCACTTATATCGCGGCTGATTGCGCACGCTTCGCTGAACGCTTCGGCGTGCCGTTCAATCAAAACCCACATTTTCCTGTGAACACGCTGATGGCCATGCGCGCGATCGCTGGCGCAGATATTGAAGGTACGATGGATTCCATTGCCGCAGCAGCCTTCGAAGCCATGTGGATCGACGGCATGAACCTTGGCGACCCAACTGAATTAGAAGCTTTTGCTGACAAAGCTGGCATCGGCATTGATACAATGGCGGGCTGGATCACCAGCGACACCGCCAAGGCGCATCTTCGTGCAAACACAGACAATGCCGTCCAACGCGGAGCCTTCGGCGCACCAACTTTCTTCGTCAACAACGAAATGTTCTTTGGCCAAGACCGGCTGGATTGGGTGGAAGCAGCGGCCTCCTAAAAACACCACCTGGAAAACCTGGAAAGGCGTGCCATACTCCCTGCAACACGTCATCGGGAGCGTTAGATATGCCAGACTATATTCCACCAGCAATCGACTGGGTCCGCGAACAGGTTGAGCTTTATGAGGGCAGTGGCGGTACGGAGGGTACGACGCTCCGGGAGACTGGATTGCCGTGCATTATCGTCACCCATATCGGCGGTAAAACCGGCGGCATCCGCAAAATCCCACTGATGCGGGTTAAGGTTGATAACAGCTACGTGCTGGTCGGCTCTTATGGCGGGCGAGAGAAGAACCCGGTCTGGGTCTACAATCTCCGCGCCAATCCAGATGTTGATATCCGTGACCGGACGGAAGTGACCAAAATGCGCGTCCGTGAAGTTGCAGATGGTCCTGAGCGTGACCGGCTTTGGGCCGCCAGCGCAGAGGCATTCCCCTCATACAACGACTATCAAGCAAAGACGGACCGCAAGATCCCAGTCTTCCTCGCAGAGCCTGTCTGATCCCATGGGTGCTGGAAACTTTGCCTTTCTGGAGGGGTCAGACGGCATCACTTTCGATCTGATGCAACGCTGAAGCGGCCTAGCCCTAAGCGCTACCAGCCCAAATCCTTCCTGACCTTAGCGAAGATTTCTAACGACGCCTCATGATCGCCGGCGAAGCGGAGGCAGAAGTGTTCGACGCCAGCGTTCGCATACGCCTGCATCAGTGCGGCAGCGCCTGCAGCCGGGCCAGCGTAACAGGCTTGGCGCTTCTTCAGCACGTCTGGGCGAGCACCGTAATAGCTTGCCAGAAACGCATCGAGCCGCGCACCGGCTTTCTCTTCATCCTCGCTAATCGACAGCGTTAGATATAGCGCGCCTGCGATCCCGCTTGGGTCACGGCCTTCTGCCGCTGCCAGCACATCGATCTCCTGGCGCCGGTCAGCCCACGTGGCCGGGGGTGTGTCGATTGGAAACCAGCCGTCAAAATGCCGGGCAATGCGTTTGAGCGCAGGGGTGACGGACCCACCGGCCCAAATCGGCGGACCGCCCTTCTGCACAGGCACCGGCCCTAGCGTGCTTTCGGATACCTCCCAGCGCCCAGACCATGCAACCGGCTCCCCAGACCAAAGCGCCCGCGCTAATTGCAGGCCCTCCAGCATTCGCCCAACGCGTTTTTCGAACGAGACGCCACAGGCTTCGAACTCCGCCCGGATATTCGGCACGTCCGTCGCAATACCGATGCCCAGGATCAAGCGGCCGTCGCTCGCCTGGTCCAGTGTCGCCGCCTGATGCGCCAGCAGTACGGGATTGCGCAGTACTGGCAGCAATACAGCCGTCCCCAATTGCACATGCTGCGTCCGCCCGGCGACGGCGGCAAGCATGGTCAGCGGTTCATGGCGGGGACGGGCTAGAACGGAATCGCCGATCCATACGGAATCATATCCAAGGGCTTCTGCTTGCTCCGCCAAAGCCAGCAGAGGCTGTGCATCTGGCCTGCCCTCCATCACGGCTTCGCGGGTGGGCAACAGATATCCGACTTTTGGTGCCATGGGGCGCTCCTGATCGATAGCATTCAGCGTTCGCTTGAAGTATGGTGCCTGGATACGCGCACCGGAAGAGGGAAGCTGGTTTGACGCCAGCGCCGCCCCCGCGACTGTATCGGTTGAAGCGTCTGATCCATTTCGCCACTGGCCGCACTTCGGCTGGGAAGGCGGGTCAGGCAAGGCCGGAGCCAGGAAACCTACCGGAGCGCATCACCGATGAAGCCGTGCGGCGGGCGCGGCTATGGGAGCGATAAGCCTGTGACGGGTTTTCTGTCGTGAATTGGGCCGATCCGGCGATCTGGGCGCGTAATCCGCCCAAGGTCACACTTGTGCTTGGCGGCGCGCGGTCCGGCAAGAGCCGCCATGCTGAACGCTTGGTTGAAGCTGCAGGCGGCGGGGTCTATCTGGCCACCGCCGAAGTGCGCGATGCAGAAATGCGGGCGCGCATTGACCTGCACCAGTCCAGACGCGGCGATACCTGGCAGACAGTTGAAGCCCCTCTCGCCATAGCAGACATAATTTCCAGCACTGACGCCCCTATTCTGGTCGATTGCCTCACCCTCTGGCTCTCTAACCTGATGGAGCAGGAGCGGGATATCACCGCCGAGACTGATGCGCTGATCAACAGCTTCATCAGCGCAAAATATCCGATTGTTCTGGTGGCCAACGAAGTTGGCCTTGGCATCGTGCCAATGAACGCCCTTGCCCGCCGCTTCCGGGATGAAGCCGGGCGTTTGAATCAAGCCATGGCCGAAATTGCTGGCCACGTTGTTTTTTTAGCGGCTGGATTGCCGCTTTCCTTTAAGGACCCATCATGACCCTGCCGCAAAAAATCCCCGTCACCGTTGTTACTGGCTTCCTGGGCGCTGGAAAATCAACGCTCCTGGCCCATCTCGCGACCAATGCCAAAGGCAAGCGCCTGGCGTTTCTGGTGAATGAATTTGGCGACATGGGCGTGGACGGCGAAGCCCTTGCCTGCGCGATCCCCGATTGCGAAGCCGAGGACATGATCGAGTTGGCCAATGGCTGCATCTGCTGCACAGTCGCGGATGACTTTCTGCCCGCAATGCAAGCCCTGATCGACCGCCCCAACCCGCCCCATCACATCATCATCGAAACATCTGGGCTAGCGCTGCCGAAGCCGCTGCTGCAAGCGTTCCAATGGCCGGAAGTTCGTAGCCGCACGACCGTAGACGCCGTTGTCGCCGTCGCTGACGCCCCCGCCGTTGCGGCTGGCACATTTGCCTGGGATGTTGGTGCGGTAGATGCCCAACGCACCGCCGATCCATCGCTCGACCATGATGCGCCACTGGCGGAGTTGTTCGAAGACCAAATGGCGTCTGCAGACATCGTGCTCGTCAACAAAACTGACTTAGCTGACGACGCCACCCTTGCCCGCGCTGAAGCTGCAATTACAGCCGCCGCCCGGGGCCGCACGCCGCGCCTTGCCCGCACATCCATGGGTGCGATTGATCCTGCCGTAGCACTGGGCCTAGGGGTCGGCGTTGAGAATGATGTGGCCGCCCGGCCATCCCACCATGACCACGAAGACGACCATGAACATGATGACTTCGAAAGCATCACCGTCACGCTATCCGCTGCGCTTGATACGCCAGATGTACTGAAGGGCCGGATTGAAGCACTGCTGGTGGAACTCCCAGATGTCCTCCGCGTCAAAGGCTTTGCAGATGTTGCGGGCAAGCCAATGCGGCTGCAGGCGCAAGCAGCAGGCCGCCGGGTCGCCGTTCACTATGACCGGCCTTGGCAAAATGATGAGGCACGCGCCAGCCGAATTGTCGTGATCGGCCTGCATGGTTTCAATGAAGCCCGCGCCGCTGCGATCCTTGGTGGTGAGGCTCAGTAATGCATCTACTCCTGTCCGCCGGCCCACCGGAGGACGACCCAGACGCTGCCGTAGACCTTGGGCAGACCCCGGCACCGCTGCTGTTCCTATCCGCAGCGGATACGGACCTGGCGCTCGCTGCGGGCGCCCAGCGACGGTTGACGGATGCCCATGCCGATTGGCCCGCACTGCGGGCGGCCAATCTGATGGCGCTCGCCCATAACCTATCGGTCGATACCTATATTGACCGTATGGGTGACGCCGCCCGCGTGGTCGTCATTCGCTTGCTAGGAGGGCGCGGGTACTGGAGCTACGGCGTGGACCAGCTTTCCGCATTAGCCAATGAAACCAGTGCCAAAATTGCCTTCCTGCCCGGCGACGAAAAGCCGGATGGTGAATTGAAAGCGCTCTCTACTGTATCGGATGCCGACTGGGATCGGCTTTGGGACTACCTAAAGGAAGGCGGCCCGGCGAACGCTGAGGCGCTGGTTGAGACCATGGCCGGGTTGGCCGGGTTGGCAGACGTTACGCCCGCAGCACCAGAGGCATTGCCACGGGCAGGACTTTACCGACCCGCTGTCAGCCCCCCTCACCCTGATCCC
>CALLKY010000064.1 GCA_938083135.1 uncultured Alphaproteobacteria bacterium
GTGACCATTGCCTGGCTGCCTGAAGCACGTTGTCCGTTAGGACATCAGGTACTGGATTAGAATTTTGAACTGGGCCTTGAATTTGTCCTGGACCGGGACCTCGTTGCGGCAACCGGCGCTGCAGCCAGTGCAATGTGGAAGGTTTCGGGGACTGCACTATAGCTTTTAATGCTATCGCTGCGGCATCACCCACATCACTTTCCAAAATGCTCAACGCCTGAAGCGCCGGAACAAGCGCTGCACGCCAATCGCGTCCTTGCTCTTCCTCAATAGCGATCACCATTCGAGCCATGGCTTGCTCGTCTTCAAAGCTAAGATCAGCCATCACCTCATTCGAAAAGTCAAAGCGGTTCCCTATTTCGTCCCCAGTCCAGTCTCGAAACATTGCTTCACCAATGGTTCTAAGACCTTGGCGGACTGGAACAAGCCTAAGAGGAATGAAGATGCCTTCACTCCTCAAACGCGCAAACGTCGCTGGCTCGGTCAATTCCGTAGACTTCTCTGAATATGGTTGTTGGTTTGGCAAACTGATATCGCCTTTGTTAGTCATATATCGGCAGTCACCGGGCAAACACATGTTGGCTGACAATTAACACAACCGCATTGATTTCCGCAGATGTAGCGGAAAGTGTGTCCAAACCAGAGGGCGGTGTTAGCCCTATTCAGCAATTACACACGGCGAAATTCGGGCCCTTATACTCCGTACTCCTGAATTTTGATAATTGGATTTCACAGCATCATAGAAAGAATCGGTCTCAGTTGCATGCGGATGTTCCGCAGGAGGCTTTCGCTGCAATGACAGGTCTGCTCGCTGGCAAGGCTTATGACTATGAGGGCGCGTACCAGGGCCTTAACCGATTCGAATATGCGCCTTATCACCCAGAGGTGTTAGAGATTGGGGTTGAATGGTCTTTGGCATTCTTACGACGTCATCTTAGACAATTTGTGCGCGTCAGCCTTCCGGGCAAACCCTTTTGAAAAAATGACCAGTTGTCTGGCGTTAACGTTGCCCGCTGTAAAGATAGACGGCAATCATGAAAATCAAAGGAACCTGTCTGTAAGTTATGGGAAGCTTAGGGTGGGGGCGGAAGCCGGCCTTGTGGTAAAGCAATGGGAGGATGTATTCAAGCGGCGCTTAATAGGTGGGAAAAATGGTGGGGTGAAAATCCCATTCCCGATATTTCAACACTAATTCAATAACTTGCGCCGGAGATTTGGTGGAGCCAAGCGGGGTCGAACCGCTGACCTCTTGAATGCCATTCAAGCGCTCTCCCAACTGAGCTATGGCCCCGACCTGCTGACGGCTTGGGAAGCCTGGCAGCGGGAGATGATCTAACGTCCCGAGCAGTTCAATGCAAGAGGGTGCGCCGCTGAATCCGCAATGAATTCAGCGGCGATGGCAATTAGTCATCATCGTCAGATGTTTTGACCTTCGGAATCACAACGTCATCATCGTCATCATCCAGGTCGTCGTCGTCATTCAGGACATCATCATCGTCCAGATCTTCGTCTAAATCATCATCCACATCATCAGCGGCTGCTGCTTTAGGTTTTGCCGCTGGTTCCGGCGGCGCTTTCTTGGACAGCAGGAACGATTCTTGCGGATGCGAATGGCCGCAATGAGGGCAAATCGCCGGGTCTTTATTCAGATCGTAAAATGATTCAGAGCACCCTTGGCAGGTGCGCTTCTTACCGCGTGCTGATGCACTCATAGTCAGCCGAACTCCCAAATACGGGCTTGAAGCCATGCTTCCCGCCCATTGAGAGCGGCCTTCCGACCGCTCAATTTGTTACTCAAATTCCAGCAATCAGCGCGCTTCAGCAGCGGACATGTTGCCAATTGATAATCATGCGGCGCGGAATTGCCAGAAAGTGTATGACCTGTCAAACAAAACAAAATCGCACCTGATGGAGCTCCCTTGATGCGCGCTGAAACGCTCGCGGCTTCCCCGCCCCAAAATGCCCTAGCCGGACCGCTTACCGCCCGTCCACCTAAGGCCGGGTTAAACGGGGATGTACGCCCACCCGGGGACAAGTCAATCTCCCATCGTGCATTGCTGCTGAATGCGCTTGGCGTTGGCCATGCCGAGGTGACCGGCCTCCTCGAAGGTGAGGACGTTTTACGTACTGCCGCCGCACTGAACGCCATGGGTGCCCACATTGAGCGGCGCGCAGATGGCGTTTGGACCGTGGATGGTGTTGGTGTTCAAGGGTTGGCTGAACCTGAAGATGTCCTTGATATGGGCAATTCAGGTACAGCTGCCAGATTGCTCGCTGGCGCGCTCGCTGGCTTGAGCGGCATTGCGTGTATGACTGGCGATGGTTCCTTGAGAGGCCGCCCAATGCAGCGTGTGATTGGCCCGCTGGAGGCTATGGGCGCACGCTTCATGGCCCGGAACGGCGGCCGCATGCCGCTTGTAATTCATGGGTCCAAGAATCTGACGCCGCTAGATTATGCGTCGCCGGTTGCCTCTGCCCAGGTTAAATCAGCGATCCTGCTGGCCGGCCTCGCCGCACCAGGTGAAACCCGTATCGTCGAGCCTGCGATGAGCCGGGATCACACAGAACGAATGCTCAAGCGCATGGGTGCGGATGTTTCCAGTGAAACTGTTGGAACGGGTTGGGGCGTATCCTTGCAAGGCCAGCCTGAATTGACCGCGATTGATGTTGATGTGCCGGCAGACCCATCCTCTGCCGCGTTTCCGATTGTCGCAGCGCTGATCACACCGGGCTCAGATGTGCGACTTCGGCATATTTGTTTGAACCCGGCGCGGGCGGGGCTAATCACAACCTTGCAAGAAATGGGTGGCGATATTGTGCTGGAGAATGCACGGGACGCGGGGGGTGAGCCTGTTGCTGATCTCCGCGTGCGTGGATCTGCGCTTAAAGGCATCACTGTGCCGCCAGAGCGCGCGCCGAGTATGATCGACGAATATCCGATTCTTTCCATCGCCGCTGCCGTCGCGGAAGGTGAAACACGGATGCTTGGCATCCATGAATTGCGCGTGAAGGAGACAGATCGAATCGCGGCAATGGCGAACGGCCTCAAAGCCGCGGGCGTGCGTGTCGCAGCAGATGATGACAGCATGACTGTCACCGGGGGGCGTAAAATTCCAGGCGGTGCGATGGTCGCGACTGAATTGGACCACCGGATCGCCATGTCGTTCCTGGTGCTGAGCCTTGCCAGCGATGCGCCGGTAATCGTGGATGACGCAGCCCCGGTCGCGACCAGCTTTCCAAGCTTCGTTGGCTTGATGCAGGGCCTTGGCGTTGCGTTTGAAAGGCCAGATGTATGAGTGCACGAAATATCGTCATCGCAGTCGATGGGCCTGCAGCGTCTGGCAAAGGCACGCTCTCTAGGCGTTTGGCCTCACAATATAATCTAGCCTATCTGGATACTGGCCTGATTTATCGGGCCGTCGGGCGCGCCGTATTGGATGCTGGCTCTAATCCTAGCGATGCTGCGGCCGCGACCAAAATCGCGCGAGCGATGCAGCCTGATGCGTTGGAGCGGGATGGCCTGCGCACAGAAGAAACGGGTGCCGCCGCATCTGAGGTCGCTGCAGTACCCGGTGTCCGCGCAGCGCTGTTGGAGTTCCAGCGCAGGTTCGCAGCGACGCCGCCTGGCGGCAAAGCAGGGGCAGTTTTGGATGGGCGGGATATCGGCACTGTTATTTGCCCAGATGCGGATTTGAAACTGTTTCTAATGGCGTCACCGGAGGTTCGGGCGTCCAGGCGCGCTACGGAGTTGCGGGACCGGGGCGAAGAGGCTATATACGAGGCCGTTCTGGCGAGTCTTAAGGCGCGCGATGAACGGGACAGCGGTCGCTCTGAAGCGCCGTTGCTGCCAGCGGATGACGCAATCCGCCTCGATACGGACGCTTTAGATGCGGATGCGGTCTTCCAGATTGCCTCTGAACTGACAGCGAAAATATCCGGGGCTGCTGATGAAGCTGGACGATCCTGACGAACCCGAACCCCGGATAGGGGCGGGCTAACGTCTTAAAGCGCTGAAGGAAGGCGCTGAGGATCGGGTTCCTGTTTATTGCGAGAGGATCGCGCGGCTCCTGCCAGGCGTCACATAACCCCATCCAACCCAGCTGCTGCCGGGCGTTCGCGCCTGAACGCGGCTATACCCACGAACGGACGGCAATTGTGCTGCCCGCCGGAGATAAGAGTTTACATGGCTGATATGGAAGATTTCGCGAGCATGCTCGAGGATTCCCTGACTGAGATGTCAGGGTTTGAAGGCACCGTCCAAAAGGGCGTTGTTATTGGCATTGACGGTGATTCTGCGCTGATCGATGTTGGTTTGAAGGCCGAAGGCCGCGTTCCTTTGAAGGAATTCGGCGTGCCCGGCCGCCCCTCCGAGCTCAAGATCGGCGATGTCGTCGATATCTATGTGGAGCGTCTTGAAGACCGCAATGGCGAAGCCATGCTGTCCCGTGACAAGGCTCGCCGCGAAGAAGCATGGCAGATCCTCGAAGACGCATTCAAAGAAAACGAGCGTGTCAAAGGCGTTATCTTTGGCCGTGTCAAAGGCGGCTTTACGGTTGACCTTTCCGGCGCTGTGGCCTTCTTGCCAGGCAGCCAGGTGGACATTCGCCCCGTGCGCGATATCGCTCCGTTGATGGGTACGCCGCAACCGTTCCAGATCCTGAAAATGGACCGGGCGCGCGGCAATATCGTTGTTTCCCGCCGTGCTGTTCTCGAAGAAAGCCGCGCCGAAGCACGTAGTGAGCTCATCGCGAACCTTGCCGAAGGTCAGGTCCTGCAGGGCGTTGTCAAGAACATCACCGATTACGGTGCGTTCATTGATCTGGGCGGCGTTGACGGCCTCTTGCATGTCACCGACATCGCATGGCGCCGGGTCAACCATCCTTCCGAAGCTTTGCAGATCGGCCAGACCGTTACGGTTCAGGTTATCCGCTTCAACCCGGAAACACAGCGCATCAGCCTTGGCATGAAGCAGCTGCAGGAAGATCCATGGGAAGGCGTTATTGCCAAATATCCAGTGGACTCGCAGTTCAAGGGTCGGGTTACGAACATCACCGACTACGGCGCATTTGTGGAACTAGAGCCGGGCGTCGAAGGCCTGGTGCACGTTTCCGAAATGAGCTGGACCAAGAAAAACGTCCACCCGGGCAAAATCGTTTCCACCTCCGAAGAAGTCGAAGTGCGGGTTCTGGATGTGGACAGCGACAAGCGCCGCATCAGCCTTGGCATCAAGCAGACGCAGCGTAACCCTTGGGAAGTGTTCGTCGAAAGCCATCCTGTCGGCAGCGAGCTCGAAGGCGAAGTCCGCAACATCACCGAGTTCGGCCTGTTCCTTGGCTTACCCGGCGATATCGACGGCATGGCGCATCTCTCCGATCTGGATTGGGACCGTACGGGCGACGAAGCCATCAAGGACTATGAGCGCGGCCAGATGGTCAAAGCCAAAGTCCTCGACGTGGACCCGGAGAAAGAGCGCATCAGCCTTGGCATTAAGCAGCTGCAAGAGGATCCGTTTGATGCGGCGCTGCAGACAGGTGGCGAAGCCATCCGTCGTGGCGCTACGATCACGGGCACGGTTACGAAGGTCACCGATGGCGGCCTTGAACTGCAGCTTGATGGCGATCTGACCGGCTTTATCCGCCGTTCTGACCTTGCCCGTCAGCGCAGTGATCAGCGTCCGGAGCGTTTCGCAGTTGACGAACGCGTCGATGCGATGGTCATGCAGATCGACCGGAACAACCGGAAGATCACGATGTCGATCAAAGCCAGCGAAATCGCAGAAGAAAAAGAAGCGATGGCGCAGTTTGGTTCCTCGGATTCAGGTGCAAGCCTGGGCGATATCCTTGGTGCGGCGTTGCGTAACCGTCAGGCCGAGAATTCGGATAGCGGCGACACGAACGAGTAAGCAGGCAACTGCTTAAACGACTAAGCAAGCATCTGCTTGCGCACTGCGCCGGCTATGGGTTACCCCCCATGGTCGGCGTTTTGCTTGTTTAACTGGAGACTGCTTAATGGCGCTTTCATCTGAAGCATTGGCGGATCGGCGGCGCATGCGGCGTCGCTTGATCTGGTGGCGCTCACTGGCAGCGATTGCCATCGCATTGGCCGTATTTGCCTGGGCCGGTGTGGCGGGCCTGGGTGGTCTAGCAAACAAGGGCGACTACGTCGCTTGGCTGGCGATCGATGGTGTTATTGTCAGCGATGACGCGCGTCGTGATGCACTTCAGGCTGTCGCCGAGGATGAGGCCGCAAAAGCACTCGTGCTGCGGATAGACAGTCCTGGTGGCACCTTTGTCGGCAGCGATGATCTGTTTAAGTCCATTCGCGAAGTCGCAGCCGAGAAGCCAGTTGTTGCTGTCATTGGTGATGTCGCCGCGTCTGGCGGTTACATGGCAGCGATTGCAGCGGACCGGATTTATGCGCGTCAGGGATCTATTACTGCCTCTGTCGGGGTTATCTTTCAGTCTCCCAGAGTGACGGGTCTGATGGATAATGTTGGTGTTGCGATGGATGTTTGGCGCAGTGGTGACTTGAAGGCGCGCCCGTCGCCGCTTGAAGAGACTCCGCCAAAAGCAGCTAGCCAGGCCCAGGAAATGGTCGATGAGCTGTTCGTAATGTTCCTTGGCATGGTGGAGCAGCGAAGAGAATTGCCGCCCGAGAGTGTTGCGCTAATTCGTGACGGCAGGGTTGTAACAGGCGCAAGCGCGTTGAAGTTGGGCCTGATCGATGCGCTTGGTGCCGAACGGGATGCACGGATCTGGCTTGAAGCAGAAAAGCAAGTATCTGAAGACCTTCCGTCCCGCGATGTCACCCCAAAAGATGAATTCGAAGGGAGTGGATGGGTGTCGACTGCGCTATCGTGGGTGTTCGGGGCCAAGAAACAATCCGATGGTTTACTAATGTCTGGTCTGCTTGCTTTGTGGCGGCCAATGTAAGTTCGAAATTGGTCCTCGGTGCGAAATGTCGAGAAATCAAGGTTTCCGGTTGCTATCGTTAATGGATGCTGTAACCTTTCGGTGTTTTTGTTAGTCAGTATTGAAAGGCTTTAGCGGTGACAAAATCCGAATTGATCGCACGGCTGATCGAACTGAACCCTCACTTAACTCCCAGAGATGCTGAACGCGTTGTCGCAACAGTATTTGGTGAAATTGCGGATGCGTTGGCAGATGGTGACCGGGTTGAGCTTCGCGGGTTCGGCGCGTTTTCTGTGAAAAAGCGGGACGCCCGCGTTGGCCGCAATCCTCGCACCGGGGAAACAGTGCAGGTTGGCGTCAAGAACGCTCCATATTTCAAGACAGGCAAAGAGCTTCGCGAACGTCTTAATGACGGTGCCGAATAGCACTTTCGTACAATTTGATTTTTGGCGGCGGGAACATTTTCCCAGATGACTGCATTTTTTCGGTGCAGCCATCGTCTAAGCTGGCGGGGCGTGTTAGACACACCGCAGCTTTGCTTCGCAGTTTTCAATAGGGGTCGCTCACATGCGCGCTGTAGGCCTGATCGTTCTTTTGGTGATTTTGCTCGCCGCAGTATTCTTTTCCATGGCGAACCGTGAGGTCGCGGAGCTTGGCTTATGGCCACTTGATATTCGTATCGGTGTGCCATTGTTTGCACCGATCCTTGGTGGCGTCGTGCTCGGATTCCTTGTCGGATGGACGGGCTGCTGGCTGAAAGACCGCCATGTGCGCCGCCAATTGCGTGGGTCCATGCGCGAGTGCATGGCGTCTGCTGAAGAAATTGACCGTCTCAAGGCTGAACTTAAGGCGGCGCAAAGTGATCAGGGGACCGGGCGCGATATCGCAGCCTAAGCAATTGGGAAATGGCTAGCCGTTGCTTAAATTCTGATTTTATTTATTTGTTCTATGGTCTTATACGCTAGAGCAGATTCCCATCATTCTGGTTCATAGCCTGCAGCTGTGAAGTAGCTCCTGCAGTCGTTTGGCGTGAGGTCGTCGATGGCGTCTCGGATGGCGTCCCAGAGATCTGGGAGATTACGGGCGGCGGCTTTTCTGA
>CALLKY010000065.1 GCA_938083135.1 uncultured Alphaproteobacteria bacterium
CTCAGAAAAGCCGCCGCCCGTAATCTCCCAGATCTCTGGGACGCCATCCGAGACGCCATCGACGACCTCACGCCAAACGACTGCAGGAGCTACTTCACAGCTGCAGGCTATGAACCAGAATGATGGGAATCTGCTCTAGCTTCAGTTCAATAAAGCAAACCACTCACACAGGAGCAACACCATGGCCCTCTCCGGTCGTCTCTTCAGCCATGTAATTGTTGGCGCTGCCTTAGCCCTTGGCGCTTGCACATCCCCCGTCGCGATTAACGGCAAATATGCGGAACCTATTGGGACCGCGCCCGTGATCGAAAATCCAACGCCCTATACCCAGGCACTTTATTGCATTGGCCAACAGGTCACGCAGCAGCCGTCCCCATTTGTACTCGCCGTTGGCAAAGTTGCTGACTATACCGGCAAGGATGATCTGGAGACTGGCAAGCGATTAACCCAGGGCGCTGCGTTGATGGTGATGTCCGCCCTGTCTAAAGCTGGCGTACCGATGGTCGAACGCTTCGATACTTCTGTTGCTGAGCTTGAGCTGAAATATGCCAATAACAAGCTGATCAGTGACCGTGGCGGCAATGGCCCTTACCGCAAGATCATGTCCGGTTCCGTACCTGGCTCTACGCACCATGTCATCGGCGGCATCACGGAGATAAATTACAACATCCGCTCAAACGCAGCGGACGGGTTATTTGATTTGGTTAGTTTCTCTGGTCAGCTCTATGTGCTGAATGTTGGTCTGGATCTTCGCCTGGTTGATACGCGCACCCTGCAGGTTCGCCGCGTGGTTTCCTATCAGAAGCAGATCCTTGGCCGTGAAGTGCGGGCTGGTCTGTTTGAGTTCTTTAACTCGAAGCTGCTCGATATTGGCGTTGGCGAACGTTCCCTGGAGCCAATCCAGCTTGCCGTCCGCTCGGTCATTGAGCGCGGCGTCTACGAAATGGCACGGGAGCTCTACCAAGTGCCTGCCGGAACGTGCGACGCCTATCTGAAGCATGGCGACAAGATCTTCAACAACGGTGCTAAGAAGCGGGTCTAAGCCAATCGAAACACCGATCCCTCGCTTGAGTGACCGGCGATAGCGAGGCGAGGGGCGCAGCCGATTGAGGTTGCGCCCCTTATCTTTTTAGCCGGTGAGCCGTTCAACGCGGGCACCTTTTTCTGGTGCTTTCAGTAGTTTCAATAGGTCCCGCTGAACCCGCGCCAGGCCGCCGGCCAACCCATCTGGTGCGCGGATGACCACAAGTGCTGAACCGATCAGCCCACGATCTGCTTTGGCGTTCGCAGACCATGTGACTGAACCCAGCATCGTTGGCGCTTTGAGGTTGGTTTTCAGCGCTTCCAGCATTGGCACGTGCCGCCCGTCTGGCAGGAGCGGCAGCCAGAGACAGAATGAGGCCGAAGGCAGGCGTGCTGACATTTCAGGCAACCATGCGCCCAGCGCCTCATATTCCGCGGACTGTTCATAACTGGGATCGATCAGGATGAGCGCGCGGCGGCCTTGCAGCCCAGGTGCTGACTTCACCCATTCCAATCCATCCACATGACGGATTTTGGCGCGACGGAAGCGGGCTAGCGCTTGGCGAAGCGCAGGGGCCTCTTTTGGATGCAGTTCGCAAAGTTCCAACCGGTCACGTTGGCGGAGCGCTTTGGCAGCCAGCATTGGCGAGCCCGGATAATAACGCAGGTCGTCGCGGTCCTCATTCTCTGCCTGGATCGCCTGAACCAATGGTGCCAAACCGCGCGGCGGTGGTTTTGCCTGCCATAGCGTTGCGGCACCTGTTAGGAATTCGCCGGTTTTCTTAGCTTGGGCGGCGTGAAGGTCATAGCGGCCACGGCCTGAATGAGTTTCGATATAGGTCAGCGGCTCCGGGTTCTTGCGCATCGCAGCAAGCAAAGCCAGCAAGCCACCGTGCTTATGCAAATCAGCCCGGTTTCCCGCATGAAAGCTATGGAGGTATGAGAGCATCAGCCCGCACCGCGAATACGTTGGATGAGCGCGCTCGGGTCATCTGGTACTTTGTTGCCACGCCACGCGATATGCTGATCAGGCCTGGAGAGCGCTAAGGCGTGTTTATAGGCTGGGTCGGCTTCTGCTGCTGATACATCAAGCAGCTGCATTGGCACATTCGCTCGCTCTGCTGCGCCTAGGATGCTGGCGACATCTACCGTTGGATCGAACCGTAGCAACGTAAATTCAGGGCCCATGGCGTCATATAGGCTATCGCCATTCGCCAGCCAGAAATGGGGTGTGCGGCACCCAGGAACGGTGGAGGCCGTGAAATCCGCCATTGAATATCCGGGGGCAGTTTCGCCATTTGCTGCAATGATTGGCGAGTCTTCATAGAAATAGCCGAAGTTCAGGCCAGCGGCGCAATATTGCTGCACGTTCAAATCATAAGCTTTCTGGCCAAGCGCTTGCCGCGCTGATTCACCTGCCGCGTCATCATCTTCAATATTTGCAGGCACACCGCCACGCTGTCCGGCCATGGCATGGGCGTGGTCCATGACGAAATGGGAGACCTGCTGCGTGATGGGCAGGCGTTCCTGTTCGTAAGCATCCAAAATCCTGGCACCGCCCCAGCCGTTTAAATTTGCTGCAAGCGTCCAGGATAGGTTCATGGCGTCTGCGATACCGGCGTTCATGCCATAGCCAGCATAGGGCACCCAGATATGGGCAGCGTCACCGCATATATAGATCCGCCGGTCCCGGAACTTATCGGCGACGAGGCGGCGGCCAAACCAATCCATGGGCGCGATCACGTCATAGGTGAAATCATCGCCAACGCCCAAAATGGCGCGGATCGCCCAGTCCCTGTCGACGGACTCGAAATCCGCTTCATCGGGCTTCAGGTAATTGTGGACGACCCAGCGCTCTAAACCATAAATTGCGTAAATATTGCCAGATCGCTTAGGGTTTAGGGAGAACGTGGCCCATGCGGGCGCAGTTTCCTGGCGGTTGATAAGGTCCGGCGCGCGGATGTAGGTCGACTGGACCCGTTGGATAACGGCGTCGCCTTCGAATTGCGCGCCAATACTTTTCCGCACCATAGACCCACCGCCATCGCACCCGATGATGTACTGGCAGTGTATTTGCTGTTCAGCACCGCTACGGACATGCCGCGCTTCAGCCAGCGCGCCAGCATCATCCTGGGTGATAGCCATGATGGCCGTTTCGTTCAGCAGCGTGATCCGGGGGGATGCTTTCGCATGAGCGAAAAGGATCGGTTCCAGGAACGTCTGGTTAATCCGATGGGGCGGTTCCGGGGTTGGCCAATTGGCGTCTGGACCCTCTGTCGCGGTATAGCGATCCCGGCGGCATGGAATCGGGATGCGGGTTAACTCTTTGCCTGTGAAGGCGGTGCGGTAGGAGACATCATTGGCGTAATCCGCAGGCAATCCGGCATTGCGCAGACTTTCCGCAACGCCAAGCCTACGGAATATCTCCATGGAGCGGGCGGCGACGTGATTGCACTTCGGCGGTGGCGGTTCGGCCTCGCTCCGGGTTTCGGCGACAGTTACATCAATCCCGCGCCACGCCAGATCCAGCGCCAGCGTTAAGCCGATAGGACCGCCGCCGACGATCAGAACAGGTGTTTCAATCGTCATGATGCGGCCCTAGGCCAGCTTCTTTTGCAGGTTCCGGTCAATCGCTTCAAGGAATTGTTGGGTTGTCAGCCAGCCTTGTTCCGGGCCGATCAGGATCGCGAGATCTTTGGTCATCTGGCCACCCTCAACCGTATCAACGCAGACTTCTTCCAGCGCTTCGCCAAATTGCTCAACATCAGGCGTATCATCGAATTTGCCGCGATACTTGATCGCCTGGCTCCATGCAAAGATGGAGGCGATGGGGTTGGTCGATGTGGCGCGGCCCTTTTGATGCTCGCGATAATGGCGGGTGACAGTGCCATGTGCCGCTTCCGCTTCTACGCAATCGCCATCTGGTGTCAGCAGAACGGAGGTCATCAAACCAAGTGAGCCAAAGCCTTGGGCCACAGTGTCGGACTGCACATCGCCATCGTAATTCTTGCAGGCCCACACATATTCGCCTTCCCACTTCATGCAGGACGCCACCATGTCGTCGATCAGGCGGTGTTGGTAGTAGAGGTCATGCTTGTCGAAGCGGTCTTTAAATTCCGTGTCATAGATTTCCTGGAAGATATCCTTGAACCGGCCGTCATAGCTTTTCAGAATGGTGTTCTTGGTGGAGAGGAAGACCGGGTATTTCCGCGCTAGACCATAGTTGAAGCAAGCTCGTGCGAACCCGACAATCGATTCATCCAGATTGTACATCGACATGGCGACGCCAGCGTCTGGGAAATCAAATATCTTGCGTTCAATCGGTGCAGATCCATCTGCAGGCTTGAACGTCATGGTCAGCTCACCAGCACCTGGAACCAGGAAATCTGTAGCGCGGTACTGATCACCAAATGCGTGACGGCCTATGACGATGGGCTTGGTCCATCCGGGCACTAGGCGTGGTACATTGCGGCAGATAATTGGCTCACGGAACACAGTGCCGCCCAAGATGTTGCGGATGGTGCCGTTGGGCGAGCGCCACATTTCCTTCAGGCCAAATTCTTCAACGCGGGCTTCATCTGGCGTGATCGTCGCGCATTTTACGCCGACGCCGTATTCCTTGATGGCGTTGGCGCTATCAATGGTGATTTGATCATTCGTATCGTCACGGTTCTGCATGCCGAGATCGTAGTATTTCAGATCAACATCAAGATACGGCAGGATCAGCTGCTTCTTGATGAAATCCCACATGATGCGGGTCATTTCATCCCCGTCTAATTCAACGATGGGATTTTTGACTTTGATCTGCGCCATGATGCGGAGCTCCGGCTGTAGGATGTGCGCCGGACCCTAACGCCCGTATAGGCCGGACGCAATTCGAATGGGCGTTATTTGAACGTCTCTTCCAACAATTCGAAGGCCTCTGGCACGGTATCGACGATCTGCAGGAGCTCAATCGTGTTTTGGCCCATGAACCCGCCTTCGACGATTTTGTCCATCATCTCCAGCATCGGTGTCCAGTAGCCGCCTTCATTCACAATGATGATGGGCTTCGAGTGGCGCTGTAGCTGCTTCCAGGTCAGGATTTCCATGGTCTCGTCGAGCGTGCCGACACCACCTGGCAGAATGACAAAAGCGCCTGCCAAATTGAACATGATCTGTTTGCGGTCATGCATGCCATCCGTGACGATCAGGTCTGTCAGCCCACCATGGCCCGCCTCAAATTCCATAAGGAACTGGGGGATCACACCAATGACAGGCGCGCCACCTGCAAGTGCGGCATCTGCCGTCTCGTTCATCAGGCCAACACCGCCGCCGCCATAAACCAAACGCCAGCTGCGATCAGCAATGCCGGTGCCGGTCGCAATTGCAGCGGCTTTGTAACGTGGCTCGGCGCCGATCCTGGATCCACAGAAAACGCATACAGAAGGTATTGAAACCATCACATTCACTCCATGAGCGGACTAATCCATCCGCAAACCGCTTACCTATACCAGCCGGGCGACAAATACAGTATGAATGCGCCAGGAAATCTGCTGCAGCCCATGCTGTTGGCAGGCCGAAGGAGCATTCGAGTGAATAAGCGTTGGATTATCATCATCATTCTGCTGTTGTTTGGTTTTGGACTCGCAGCAGCCTTAGGCGCATTTGACAGCAAAAAGCCGGAACCTACGGCAAGTGTCAGTATGCCGACAGCACCCGCTGAGAAGTCAGCAATGGAGCAGGCGAAAGAAGACGCAGAAAAGGCGGCCCAATCCGCTGCTGCAGCGGCAAAGCAAGCAGCCGCTAAAGCTGAGGCTGAAGCAGCGAAAGCAGCGGCAGATGCCGAAGCGGCCGTGAAGCAGGCTGCGGCAGATGCAGAGGCCGCAGCTGCGAAGCTTGCGGCAGATGCTAAAGCCGCCGCAGATGCTGTCGCTGAAGAAGCTGCCAAACAAGCAGCAGCGGCTAAGGCGGCACTTGATGAGGCGGCAGCGGCTGCCGAGAAAGCTGCCGCCAAAGCAGCTGAAGATGCCAAAGCCGCGGCCTCTGCCGTCGATGACGCAGCCAGCAAGGCTGCTTCTGATGCAGAGAAAGCTGGCGGCGCTGCGGTCAAAGAGGTGGAGCAAGGTGCAAAAGCAGCTGGTGAAGCAGCAAAGAATGCTTATGACCGTGCCAAGGATGCAGCCAAGCGCGCCATCCAGCCAGACAATCCCGCCCCGGCCCCAAAGCTCAAGAATGATAAGGACGCCAGTCTAGCGCCAGCGGGCAGCAGCGGCGGTGGGGACCAACCCGCCCTTGCCAGCACTGTGACAGATGCCGTGACTCCGGCTGCAGATGCGGACATGGCCAAAGCCATTGGCGACGCGGTATCAAAGCCTATTGCGCAGCCACTCCAGCGTGGCCCACAGGATGGCCAAGATGCGCCATCTCTGCGAACCGTTTCGCCGCCAGACGATCAGAATAAAGCGCCAGCATCTGCGGAGAACACGCCGCCAAAAAAGCCTGAAGCCTCGTTCGACGTTGTCCAAGTCGAACGAGACGGGTCCGCTGTTATCGCCGGCAAAGCAGAACCCGGCGCGCGGGTGGTGCTGCGATCCGCTGATAACCAGATCATAGGGGCGGCGACGGCTGGGCCGGATGGGTCTTGGGTTATTTTGCCAGAAGAGAAACTGGCAGATGGCGAGGCGGCCCTTCGTCTTGAATCGACGGATCAGAACGGCGTAACGACAGCTGCGCCGCAAACGCTGATCGTTTCTAAGAAACCTGGTGCCGCGCCTTTGGTGGTCGCGCAGTCTGACGCTGTTCAGACACCGACACGTATTTTGCAGCAGCCTGAACCGAAGCCAAACACACCTTTGGCGAAAGCCGAGCCCCAGTCTGACGAGCCTATCCGAACTGAGGATGGCGGTCTGTCAGTCGGAACTGTCGATTATGACAAGGTTGGACGTTTAACGGTTCAGGGCAAAGCCCCGCCCGGCGCAGATGTGAGCGTTGATGTAGATGGCAAGGCCGTCGGCTCCGCCAAAGCAGACGCCGCTGGTAATTGGATGCTGAACACAGCCCCGGGTGCTGCAACTGGTGGTGCCAGGATTGGTGCCACGGCGAACCTTGCGGATGGCGGTAAGCTAGAAACGGGTTCGGTTGCTGGCCGCACCCCAAGCGCACCGCTGCTTCGTGTCAGCCTGCCGTTCGCGCCAATGGGCCTCGTTAAGGAATTTCCACGTGGGCGTTTGGTTGTCGTACAGCCTGGTAATAGCTTGTGGCGGATCGCCCGTCGGACATATGGCGACGGGGTTCGCTATACGGTCATTTACGCAGCGAACGCGGGCCAAATCCGCAACCCAGACCTGATTTATCCAGGCCAGATTTTTCACGCGCCGCGATCGGCATCCGCGCGGCAGGGCTGATAGGCCTTACCGGTCTGGATATGCGCCGACCAGCACTTTGCCGAGATATTCCCTGGCATCGATGGGCGAATGCGGCTGCATGAACGGGCCTGCGCGGACATCACGGTAGATGCGGGAGAGCGGGTTCCGGGTCATGAACCCGCCACCGCCGCTTAAATCCATGGCTTGGCTTACAATGTCGATGGCATTCCGGTTCACCACCCATTTGGCTGTCTGGTAGTCGCGCATCAGCTCGTGGCCTTGCTCATAGGTCGTGACCGCGCCGTCGGCCACGTCCGCCATGAAGGCATCCAATTTTTCACCAAGCCGCGCCAATATGCTTTGCGATGTCGCGAACGCGATTTCCATTTCGCCCAGAACATGCACCGCTCCAGGTCGCGCGTCTTCCGTTTGGCCAGCAAGCGCCAATTCCATCGCCCGCTCCGCCAGTCCTAAGAACGCACCGACGAGCGGGGCATTGGCGAGTGTGCGATTGACCAGCACGGGAATGCTCCACCCGCCCCATGGCCCGATGATCCGCAGCGCTTCCGCTGGCGCAATGCAATCCTCGAACGCGATGGATTGACTGCCGGATGCCCGCATGCCCAACGCATCCCAGTCGCCAAGCTGGTTGACGCCTTCTGTCGCCATTGGGAACAGCACATTGGCAATATGATCGCCCGCGTCGTCCCGCATTCTGACATTCATTGCGATATGGGTAGCGAGCGGTGACATGGTGACGAAGTTCTTGGTGCCCTTAATGCGCCAGCCGTTCTCCACTTTGTGCGCTTCTGTCAGTGGATGCAGGTTGTCCGTGCCGCGCTCTGTCGTGGTGGAGCAAATGAGCATCTCGCCCCTGACGACCGCTTCCAGAAAACCGCGCGCACGTTCATGGGCTGGGGTTCCTGGCGCATTGCCGCGATATAGGGCTGCAAGCCCCCGCGTCGCCGAAAGATGCATGCTGATTGCAATCGCCGCCGAGCCATCGCCTTTCGCCAGGGTCTCAATCGTCAATATCCAGTCATGCATGGACCGAAGGCCAAGCCCGCCAAGCTCTTCAGGAACAAACGCAGCGGCAAGGCCGGTGCGCTGCATATCCTGGTAATTCTCGGCGCAGATTTGGGCAGTGCGGTCTGCGGCATCGGCGCGAGCGCGTATTGGCTCTATCAAGCCAGATGCAATGTCGATGACGCGGGCACCGATTTCTGTCGCTGGGGCGATTTGGTAGCTCATGGGCGGGATTGTTTCTCTGACGGGACTAACGGCCCCAAGTCTGGCATGGAAACCAATTCCTGGACCACCCAGCCTAGTCGTCCATGAGAATGCGTTCTGCTGCACCCTGGGGATCATCGAACTGGCCGGACTTTAGCGACCACAGAAATGCGCCCAACCCCAAAGCGCCGAGCCCGAGGGCGGCGGGAATGAGGTAGATCAGGACATTCATGCGCTTGCCTCCATTCGAGCCGGTTCGGGCTTGGCATTATTTGAGCGCTTGCTGACCCAGTTTAGCCGGAGCGCGTTGCCCGTGACGAGTAGTGAGGATGTCGACATCGCGATTGCAGCACTCAACGGCGAAGCGAAGCCTGCAATGGCGATCGGCACTGCAATGATATTGTAGCTCGCCGCCAGCATGAAGTTCTGCAGAATCAGGCGTCGCGCGCGTCGGGCGACAGTGTGGGCCAGGGGGATTGCATCCAAGCTTTCACTGACGATAACAAAGTCTGCAGCGGCGCGCCCAACATCTGATGCACTTGCTGGCGTCATGGCGACATAGGCTGCGGCCAAGGCCGGGCCGTCGTTCACGCCATCGCCGACCATCAGCGGCTTCTGGCCTGCGTCTCGCAAAGCGTTCAACCGTTCAATCTTTTGTGCGGGTGAGAGTTCAGCCTCAAAGGCGTCAAAACGAAGCGCTGTAGCCATTTCGGTGACGGCGGTAGTGCGGTCACCGGATAGGAGCAAGGTTGGGAAGCCCATGGTCGCGAACGACGCTACAGCATTTGCTGCACCCGCCCGCAGGCGGTCTTTGAACTGCAAGCGCGTGGCAGGCGATGTACCAATCTGTATCCAGACTTCGGAATAGGGCTGTGCGGCGGTTTCGTTCCGATCGGTCGTTCCAGTAACGAATGCGAAGGAGCCAACACGAACCGCTTGGCCCGCAACTGTGCCTGCGATGCCGCCGCCCGGCGTTTCCTCAACGCCTGAGACGGCAAGCGCTGGGCTGAGACCTGCATGCTTCGACAATGCCTGCGCCACCGGATGCCTGCTCTGCGCGGCAAGTGCGCCCGCCAGATGGAGGGCGTTGATATCGCAATCGCCACCAATGACAGTCATATCGCCGGAGGTCAGCGTGCCGGTTTTGTCGAATGCAGCATAGTCAATTTCGGCGAGACGCTCGAGTGCGGAGCCATCCTTCACGAGCACGCCTGCCCGGAAAAGCACACTATTCGCAACGGTTTGAACCGCAGGCACCGCGAGGCCAAGCGCACATGGGCAAGTGATGATCAAGACCGATACCGCGACCCATAGCGCATAGCCCCAATCGCCGCCCGTCCACGCCAATTGCAGAAGAAACGCCACCAAAGCCACACCGTGAACCAGGGGGGCATATATCTGTGCAGCCCGGTCAGCCAAGCGGACATGCTTAGCGCGGCCGGTCTCTGCCGCTTCCATCAACCGGATCGCTTGGTTGAGGTAGGAATCCTCCCCAATCGCAGTCGCGCGAAGGGTGATTGGGCCAGTGAGCGCCATGGCACCTGCAAAAATCTTATCGCCAGGACGAACGAGGCGTGGCGCAGACTCACCCGTAAGGGCCGCGCAATCCATCTCCACGACGCCGCTCGTGACGTCGCCATCAACCGGAACCCGTGCGCCTGCTGCGACCAGGATGAGGTCGCCCATCTGCACGGATTCGATTGGCGTTTCCTGCAATCCGTCAGGCCCATAGCGCATGGCTTTTCGTGGCCAAAGTGACAGCAGGCACGTGACAGCTTCACGGGCACGGGCGCGGACACGATGGTCGAGATAGCGCCCAATTAAAAGGAAAAACAGCAGCATGACAGCAGCGTCGAAAAATGCTGCCTCACCACCTTCGAGCGTTACTTTTAAGCTGAGGCCAGCGGCGAGTAGAACCGCCAGTGAGATCGGCACGTCCATATTCAGGCGACGCTTAGCTAAAACCCTTATGGCTGACCGGAAGAATGGGCGGCCTGCGAACGCAATTGCGGGCAGGGCGATCATTGCAGATAGCCAATGGAACATGTCGCGGGTTGCGGCTTCGGCACCGGACCAGATGGAGATCGACAGCAGCATGACATTCGCTGCCGCGAAGCCAGCAATGGCAAGCGCCCGCAGCAGCTCGCGCCCGGTTTGGTCTTCGATAGCCACACCTGCGTCCGCCGGGTCAAAGACACGGCACGCATAGCCCGCGTTCTCTACGGCATGGATCACGCCGTCTACGTCAACATTATCGCCTGCTTTCACGGCAAGGCGCCGGGTTGAGAGGTTGAGGCGGACGCCTGCGACGCCAGCTATGCCTGCAACGGCACCCTCAACCGCAGCGATACAGCCAGCGCAATGGACGTCTGGCACGAGCAGGTCCAGCGTCTCACCGGTTAAAACACGATCCGGCGCGTGGCCTTCAATATCCTTTGCGAGGCCCAATCCAGCCTGGCAGCAACTCATGACGCTGGTGCCGTCACGATGAAGGTTTTGATCAGGCGAAAGGATGTCCCGCTGGCAGATTGTGCCATCGCATCCAGGCGCCATTCACCGGGTGCCAAATCTGTAGGTGCGCGATAAAGGCCTGGCTTGGTTTCCACGAGGCGTAAGGTCATATCCGACCGCGCCGTTACGGGCCGGCCCAGTACAGCTTCAACTTGGAGGTCACGGACAGGCTTGCCTGCCGCATCCTGGAACGTGATCTGGATGGATTTCCTGTCCCGGCTGAATGCTGATTGCCAGCCCGTGCGTTTCTGGGCAGCGTCTGCAGCGATGTGTTTGTTGAAGTCCTGACTGGCGACATAGCTGTTCGGCACGACGGTGCCGGTATGGGTGGTGAGCGCAAAGGTCATCATCGTCATATTGGCGGCAATGATGACACCAAAGAACGCCAGCACGGAGAAAAGCATCTTCCGACCTGTGAAGGGCGTTGCAGCAGTCGCAGCTTGGCTTGTCATGGCTCTACTTCTCCGGTGCGTGGAAGACAGCGCCGTAATGCGCCTGTTCGATCCCGGTGAGATCCAGAACCGATATGCGGAACGGGGTCTTGCCGGGTTTTAGGGCGGATTTGGGCGTCGTGATGAAAACATGCAGGCTCAGAACTTTGTCTGCCGGTATCACAAATTCGCGGGTCCGACTGGGCCAAAGATCATCACCGGCCACCGTCATCAGCGCATCATCCAGGTCGGCGATGGCCAGCAGGACGCGGCGTTCCTTTTGCTCCATATTCAGGAGCTTGATGGTGTAGCCATTGCGCACGCCACCATCAGCAAGCTGCACATATTGCGGATTGCGGTCATGCAGAACATTGACTTCAAGCGTGTCTCTAACCAGCAGCAGCGCCAGCATGCCAAGGCCAACGGCTGACCACAGTGCGGTGTAGATAAGCGTGCGTGGACGAAAGACGACCTTACGCAGTGGCGGCGTTGGCCTGCCTTCAGCTTTCGCTTCATAGGCGTTCAATGAGCTGTAGGAGATCAGGTCTTGCAGCCCGCCAGTTTTCGCCATCACGCTATTGCAGGCGTCAATGCAGAGGGCGCAGTTGATGCATTCGAGCTGTGATCCGTCCCGGATATCAATGCCCATGGGGCATACTGCGACGCACATGTTGCAATTGATGCAGTCGCCCTTCGGCGCATCGGGCTCCGCTTTACCGCGTTTGCGAGGCTCGCCGCGGGCATCATGATAGGTGAGGGTCAGGGAATTTTCATCAAGCATCGCGCCCTGGATGCGCGGCCAAGGGCACATATATGTGCAAACCTGTTCCCGCATGAAGCCGCCAAACACGAATGTCGTTGCCGTGAGGATTGCAACGGTGACGTAGGCGATCATCGCACCTTGGCCGGTGAACAGATCAACAAGCAGCGTTGGCGCGTCCGCGAAATAGAACACCCATGCCCCACCTGTCGCGACGCTGATCAACAGCCATGTCAGGTATTTGGCTGTGCGCTTAGCCAGTTTGGCACCACGCCAAGGTGCTTTCTCCAGCCGGAACCGTGCGTTCCGGTCGCCCTCTATCCAGCGTTCGACATGGACGAATAGATCAACCCACACCGTTTGCGGGCAGGCGTAACCGCACCAGGCGCGGCCAAGGACAGATGTGACGAGGAATAGCCCAATCCCGGCCATAATCAGCATGCCAGCAACGAAGTAAAATTCTTGCGGCCAGATTTCGATAAAGAAAAAGAAGAAACGGCGGTGGGCCAAATCGACCAGCACCGCCTGGTCTGGGATCCCTTCGCCACGATCCCAGCGTATCCACGGCGTGATGTAGTAAACCGCGAGGAATACGCCCATCAGCTGCCATTTCAGCCGCCGAAATACGCCCGAAACACGCATCGGATGGATGCTTTTTCTGGGCGCATACATGGGCGGACGCTGCTTGCGCGCGTTGACCGGCTCAACATCAATTTGTTGAACTGCCGCGCCGCTATCCGGCGCGCCTCCCGCAGGACCGGCGTCCGCCATGTCCCGCTACTCCCCGCCGCCAAGGGAATGAACGTAGATTGCGAGCTGCTTCAACGTTGCTGGATCGAGCCGGTCTTTCCACCCTGGCATCACGCCATGGCGCGGCCGCGATATCTGCGCTGCGATAGCGTTCAGGCCGTCGCCGTAGTGTGAAATTGCGTCCGTCAGGCTGGGCGCGCCCTGCTTACGGTCGCCGACACCATTGGATTTATGACAGACGGCGCAGTTCTCCTCATAAAGCGGCGCGCCACGTTCGGCCGCTTCTGTATCATGCTCCAAGCCACCAAGTTTCCGCACAAAATGGGACGTATCGATGATCTGCGGACGGCTTAATAGGCCGTCTGTGCCGAAGGCCGGCATCAGTGAGAAGCGCGTGTCGTCATCCTGCTGGAAGCGGATGCCGTGCTTCAGGGTCGTGTGGATTTCATCCAGGCTGCCACCCCACAGCCAGACATCGTCGTTCAAGTTTGGATAGCCAGGTGACCCCTGGGCGCCGGAGCCATGGCACTGGGAACAATTGACAGCGAATGCAGCCCGTCCACCGCTAACGGCGAACTGGAAGGTGTTCGCATCATTGCGGATCGCGGCAAGCGGCAGGGTTTCGATCTTCTGCAGCAGGTCTGCCTGCTCAGCATTTGCATCTGCGATATCCGCATGAAGGTTGGCGCGGCTTGAATATCCAAGCACGCCTTTGGGGGCGCCGGATACAAAGGGTAATGATGGGTAGGCAATGGCGTAGCCTAGCGCCCACACGATGCAGGCATAGAACGTCCATAGCCACCAGCGCGGCATAGGATTGTCTAGCTCTTTGATGCCGTCCCATTCATGGCCGGTTGTCTCGACGCCAGTGGCTTCGTCTGTTTCACGATTGGTCATTGGCCGGCCTCCTTCGGTGCCGGGGCGGGATCGTCTTCAAGCGGAATGCGGGCGCAGTGGCGGTAATGGGCGCGTGCACCTGGGCGCAATGCGGCCAGAATGGCGATGCTGAACACGGCGAACAGCAGCAGCAGACCCCATGTGTCCGCCAGTTGGCGCAGGATATCGTGATCAAGCATGCTCATCGGTAATTCTCCTCCGCCTGGTATTGTGTGAAATCAACCAACGTGCCGAGCATCTGGAGATAGGCGACCAACGCATCCATCTCTGTCACGCGGCCTGGGTCGCCATCGAAGTCACCGGTCTGGGCCTTGGGGTAGCGTTGCAGCAGTGCATCGATATCCGCGTCTACGGTGGCCTGTGTGATCAGGTCCGCTTTGGCTTCGGCTAGCATCTCATCGGTATAGGGAACGCCCACGGCCTTGTTGGCGGCTAGATGGTCAGCGATATCGTTTACCCGGACTTCGCGCGCTGCCAGGAACGGATATGTCGGCATCACCGATTCCGGCACGACGGAGCGTGGATCAACCAAGTGCTGAACATGCCATTCATTCGAATAGCGCTGGCCAACGCGGGCCAGATCCGGGCCTGTCCGCTTGGAGCCCCACTGGAACGGATGGTCGTACATGCTTTCCGCCGCAAGGCTGTAATGGCCGTAGCGCACGACTTCATCCCGCATAGGCCGGATCATCTGGCTGTGGCAGGTGTAGCAGCCTTCGCGGATGTGGATATTGCGACCCAGCAGTTCCAGCGGGGTATAGGGCCTGACACCGACGACCTTTTCGATCGTGTTCTGCATGTAGAACAGCGGTGCTATTTCCACCAAACCGCCGATAGCGACGACGATCAGGCTTAACACCAGCATGAGGGTGACGTTTTTCTCAGTGCGGTCATGTTTGAATTTGAGACGTTTGAACATGGCTCTGATCCCCCCTTAAGCCGGTTGCTGAATGTGCAGGGCGGCCCGGGCATGCGCCGGGGGCAGGATCGTGCGCCAGACGTTGTAGACCATCAGGCAAGCGCCAGCGATGTAGACCAGACCACCGACAGTGCGGATCACATAGAACGGATGCATGGCGGCCACGGTTTCAGCAAAGCTGTAGACCAGGAAGCCGTTCTCATCATATTCGCGCCACATCAGGCCCTGCATCACGCCGGATACCCACATGACAGCGGCGTAGATGACGATGCCAATCGTCGCCAGCCAGACATGCCAGCTAATCAGCCGCGCGCTGTACATGGCAGACCTGTTCCAGAGCTTCGGCACGAGGAAGTAGATCGCGCCAAAGGTGATCATGCCGACCCAACCAAGGGCGCCAGAATGCACGTGGCCGATTGTCCAGTCAGTATAATGGCTAAGGCCATTGACCGCCTTGATCGACATCATCGGGCCTTCAAATGTGCTCATGCCATAGAAGGCGATGGCGATGACCATCATGCGGATAATCGGATCCGTGCGGAGCTTGTCCCATGCGCCAGACAGCGTCATCAGGCCGTTGATCATACCGCCCCAGGAAGGCATCCACAGCATGATTGAGAAGACCATGCCAAGCGTCTGCGCCCAATCAGGCAGTGCTGTGTAATGCAGGTGATGCGGGCCAGCCCAGATGTAGAGAAAGATCAGGGACCAGAAATGCACGATGGATAGGCGGTAGCTGTAAACCGGACGGTTCGCCTGCTTTGGCACGAAGTAATACATCATGCCGAGGAAGCCGGCTGTCAGGAAGAAACCAACTGCGTTGTGGCCGTACCACCACTGGGTCAGCGCGTCCTGCACGCCAGCGAACAGGGAATAGCTTTTTGAGCCGAGGAAAGAGACCGGCATCGACAGATTGTTGACGATATGGAGCATCGCGACCGTAACGATGAAGGCCAGATAGAACCAGTTTGCGACGTAAATATGCGGCTCTTTGCGCTTCAGCAACGTGCCCATAAAGACCAGCAAATAGGCCACCCATACGATCGTCAGCCAAAGGTCCACATACCATTCAGGTTCTGCATATTCCTTGGACTGCGTAACGCCAAGCAGATAGCCCGTCGCCGCCAGCACGATGAATAACTGATAGCCCCAGAACACGAACCAGCCGAGACCGCCAAGCGCTAGCCGGGCGCGGCACGTGCGCTGGACGACATAAAAACTCGTCGCAATCAGCGCATTACCGCCAAAGGCGAAAATAACTGCAGACGTATGCAGGGGCCGAAGACGCCCGAAGCTCAGATATTCGGAGCCAAAGTTCAAAACTGGAAAGGCCAGTTGGGAGGCGATTGCTGCGCCTGCTAGAAACCCGGCCATGCCCCAGAAGATGGTGGCAATGACACCAGCGCGAACAACGCCGTCAAAATAGACCTCATCATCAGCGGTGCGGGATGACGTATCCCGGGTTAGCCGATAGGCAAAGCCGATCCCGCACAGGATCAGCACCACCCAACCATGGGTCTGAAATACTGCATCGTGGCCACGGCCAGCGGCTACTAGCCCAATCAGAATGCCTATTCCCAGCAGCGAATTCCATCCAACGCCTGTCATGGCGGTCCCCTCAAAAGCAATTTGAATGCAGGACGGACCTGCATCTCGCCGGGAAACTAAGAGAGGGGCTGCGGCGGGTCTTTGATCTGGATCAAGGACCGTACTTGTGAAATCTGCGACAAAACAGCAGACCAGATCACATCAGGGCTGACACAGGGCTCCATGCATAAGCCAATTTCATATTCGCCAATCAAGCGCGCCTTGAGCCGCCAGATGCAGCTTGAGGCTGATGCGCCAGCGACGCTTGAGAGCGAGCATGATCTCGTTAAAGCCGTGCTGGCGCAGATTGAAGACCTGGCCGACATGCTCCCGACCCTGCCGCCGCAAGTGACGTTAGACGCCATTGCGCTCTACCTGCGGGAGGCCATTCCAGCCCATTGTCGCCAGGAAGAGACGATGTTGCTGGAAAGTGGCGGCCCGAAGGTGGAATTGCTGCCTGCCATGGCGCTATTGCAGGCTGAGCATGCGGCGAATGATGCAGTGGCGGCTGAACTTGCGGACATGCTGGATGATTGCGCGGGCTTACCAAAAGCCCCAGCACCAGAAGCGCTAGGCCTTGTCGCCAGGCAATATTTTATGTTGATGCGGCGACATATGGCTTGGGAAGAATTTATCGTGGCGGAAATTTCTAAAGAAATCGCGGATCAGAGCTGAGCAGCTTCGGCCAAGCCGTCATAATCCAGCACGGTAATGGTGCGATTGGCACCGGTTTCCAGAATGTCCGCTGCCCGTAGATTGCCGATCTGCCGGCTGACAGTCTCAATCGTTAAGCCCAAGTAATCCGCAATTTCCGCGCGGGTCAGCGGCAATGTGATCGTGAGCAACGTATCGGCGGGCATATGTTCGCAAAGGGCTGGCGCTTTGCGCCGGGCGATGAGTGCGAGGAAGCTCGCGACTTTTTCGGCTGCAGACTTCCGTCCCAGCAGCAGCATCCAGTCCCGTGCTGCATCCAACTCGTCCAGTGTATTTTGGAATAGGCGGCTCTCAAGCTCCGGTTGATCAGCCATCAGCGCTTCAAAGCTGCGTTTCGGGAATACGCAAAGCTCAACATCCGTGGCTGCTTCAGCGTAGAACGGGCTGCGCGTGCGATAGGCGCGGCCAAGGAAATCTGGCGGAAATTGCAAACCCACGATCTGTTGGCGCCCATCGCTCAACACCTTGCTGAGCTTCACAACACCCGAAACAATGTTAGCGAAACTAGAGACTTCATCCTCGGCATTCTGGATGACATCGCCAGCTTTTAGAACGCGCTGGCGAGCGACAGCGCTCAGCGCCTGAATCTCGTGATCCGAAAGCGCGCCGCATACGGCCTGATGGCGGATTGCACAAATCCGGCACCGGTCAATCCGTTCAGAGATAACAGTCATAGCTGCATACCGCTCCAGTCCTGCCGACACACTATAGCAAACATCCAGAACTGGAACGCGCCACATTGCGCCGCAGGCTCTGCGGCAAATTCAAAAATTCTGGTCAGCGTGCCAATGCATTGCCGTATTCCAATTTGGGGCCTGCAATGCCAAATTCAGCAAGGCCAAGAGCGCTTCCCAAAACAATCTGCGCAAACGAGGGCTTGGCACTGTCTACGGCGCAAGTTTCTTATGCGTGCAGACCATATTTAGCGAGGAGGCAGCAAGGAATGGCCAACAAAAGCGATCAAGGGCCGATAGCGATCGTGGCTGCTGAAACGCCACCGCGCACCAAGCCATCCACATATCCAGAACCCTTCTTCTCGCGCATGTTGGGTCGTGAGAAGCGGATGCTTGGCGATCAGTTTGGTCTTAAGAACTTTGGGGTCAATCAGACCACACTGGCACCCGGCGGGGAGTCTTCATTGATGCATAAGCACACCAAGCAGGATGAGTTTATCTACATTCTGGCGGGTGCGCCGACATTGGCGACGGAAGATGGAGAAACCGTCCTCAGCCCCGGTATGTGCGCTGGATTTCCTGCGAATGGCACAGCCCATCATCTGATCAACCGCACAGACAGCCCGGTCATCTACTTGGAAATTGGCGACCGCACACCAGGCGATGAAGGCAGTTATCCGCAGGATGACCTAAAGGCCGTGATGGGCGCAGACGGGAACTGGAAATTCACACACAAAGACGGCAGCGATTATTAGCGCAACCCAGCCCTAATTCCGGGACGTCTTCCGCCGGCCCATTGTGGCGAGGCCGAATACGCAGAGGGCGCCGGCTGCGCCGAGACATGCGGTTACGGGCACCACGAGGTCATACCCGCCTGCCGTCCAAATCAATGCGCCGAGATAGGGGGCGATGGCGAAACCGGCCAGATAGGGCAGCGCAAGCCAGCCGGAAATTGCACCGAAGCCAGTGCGGCCCAAATACTCCGCCGTCATCGCGGGCTTCAAAATGCTGGTCAGGCCGTATGTAGCGCCCTGCAGCATGGCGAACGCGAAGACCATGGGGGCGGAAGCACCTGCGGCCATCAGGATCAGTGAGGCGACTGTTACACCGCCAAATGCAATGGCGGCAGCCATGGCGGAGGAAATGCGCTTCTCAACCAGCATCAGCACAATCCGCCCGGCGACTTGCATTGGCCCTATGGAAGACGCGATTAGAATGGCCGTTTCGCGCGGGATTTGGCGTTCAGCTAGGAGCGGCATGATGTGGTTCAGCAGAATGCCGTGGTTCAGCGCCATCATCGGGAAGGCGATGGCGATCAGCCAGAATTGCGGGCGGCGGAGCGCACGCTTGAGCGCATCACGGTTCTCCGTCTTGGCGTTGGCGGACCGGACGACGAGGTTTGCGTCCTCCAGCATCTTGGCACCGAGATAGAGCATGGGCGCTGCCAAAGCAGCACCAACCATGGCGAACGTTATCACCGTCGTCTGCCAGTCATAGGCTTCAGCGATGGCGGCACCCGGCAGAAATGCTACAGGCGACGCGAACCCTGCGATCAGCGTGATCTTGGTGATGGCTGGCCGGGCTGCTTCCCCAGTCGCACGGGTAACGACGGAAAAGCATGGCTCATAGAGACAAAACCCTTGGGCAATGCCAATGCCCGCCCAGAAAATCCAAAACATCAAAGGCGTGCTTGCAGTCGCGAGCGCCGCCAATGCCGCGCAGCCAAACAGCCCACCACAGCTCAATACAAACCGGCCATAGCCATTATCGATCAAGCGCCCGGCGATGGGGGACGATATGGCGGCCATAGCGATGGCGATGGTGAAGCCAAGTGCTAAGTCCGTCTTCGCCCAGCCAAGGCTGCGTTCCCATTCCAATAGCAATGTTGCGAAAACATAGAACAATGCCGCCCAGATCAGCGTCTCGCCTGCGGCCAGAAGCAGGATGGCGACGCGGGGCGGTTTGGCGGCTGTTGTGGTCACGCAGAATTCTCGTCTTCAGGGCCCGTATAATTGCGGATCGTAAGCGGTTCCTTGAACGTTAGCGTGCGGTATGGAAACGGAATCTCGATCCCAGCTTCGTCTAGCGCGTGCTTGATGGCGGCAACGGCTTCGTCTCTGGACTGGTGTTCATCTTTGGGCGTGCTATCGGCCCACCAGCGGACTAAGAAGTCGATGGAGGAGGAATTGAACTCTCGCGCGAACACATCGACGCCGCGCATCTGGTCTCGTTTTTCCACGCTCAGCATAGCTTCCATAATAACGTTCCGGGCCTTGTCGACATCCTCGCCATAGGCGACCCCTATAATGATGGAGATACGACGAAGCTCCCGGTCAGTAAGGATTTTGACCGGGTTTTTGAAGATGAAACTGTTCGGCACCAGGATCAACTCGCCAGAGCGTTTGCGCAAGAAGGTGTCCCTGATCGAAATATGCTCGACTTGGCCAGATAGCCCCTCGCACTCAATGTCGTCGCCAATCCGCATGGGTTTCCGCATCAGGATTAAGAACCCAGCCAGGAAGTTCTCAAAAATATCTTTGAAGGCGAGACCAATGGCGATGGAGCCGAGGCCGAGGCCCGCCAGCAGTTTTGTTGGCGTTAGGTTGGGCGCGACAATCGTGGCAGCGATGAGAAAGCCCAGGAGCCAAATCGCGATCCTGGCGAGCTTAACGATAGCGGCGACCAGGGATGGCCGCGCGCGCGACCGGCGCATCAGGCGCTCAAATACTCTACCGACGATGAATGCGAAGGCGCCTGTGATCAGGAGGATGACAAAGGCTGCGATGAAGTTTGGCAGCAGAGCAATCATGCTCTCCGCCAAGCCGTTCAGTTGTTCACTGACAATTTGGAGAGGTTTGACAGTCAATTCCACGGGAAAAGCATCTCCTGATCGGGCTGCAAATATTGATTGGAACCACAGCACCCAGCAATGGTTTGCATACCGAGCCACCTCTGCATTGTATAGATGCTGACCCAGCGTATTCGACTTGAAGGACATAAAGCGCGTGAAACGAATGCAATTCGCGGCCATTTGGTTGCTTACCGCCTTGGTCTGGTTCCCCATTGAGGCACAGGAAAGCCCACCGCCAACGGAAGAAGTGGTGGCACCTGTTCAGGCTGTGGCGGTCGAGCCGGTTGCGCGTGACGATGAGATCGCCAAGCGCATTCAAGAGATTTTGCAGGCAACGGGTTGGTATGAGAACGCCCGCGTCGTGGTCGACGATGGCGTTGTGTTCATAGACGGCGTTACAGCAAGCGCAGAGCGCCGTGCCTGGGCGCGGGAAATGGCGCAGAAGACCCAGGATGTAGTCGCCGTCGTCAACAGGGTCACGGTGGAGAAAGAGGTCGAGTGGAGCTTTGATCCGGCCTTCGAACAAATCACGGCAATGGTGCGGTCAATTGTGCAGGCGCTGCCGCTGATTGTGCTGGCACTTATTGTGTTGCCGCTGGCGTGGATATTCGCGTCTTTGATTGCACGGCTTGCGCGGCACCTCATGCGGAACTCCACGCCGTCACCCTTCCTGCGGGATATTCTAGCCAGAGCGATCTCGCTGCCAGTCTTCTTCTTGGGCCTCTATATCGTATTGGAAGCTGCAGGCCTGACGCGGTTGGCAGTTTCTTTGGTTGGCGGTGCGGGTGTGCTGGGCATCGTCATCGGTTTCGCGTTTCGGGATATTGCTGAGAACTTCCTGGCAAGCCTGCTGCTGAGCATCCGCCGGCCATTTCGCGCTGGCGACTATGTGAATGTGGCGGAATATACCGGGTATGTGCAGAGCATGAACACCAGAAGCACACTCCTGCTCTCCCCAGAAGGAAATCACGTGCAGGTGCCGAATTCCACGATCTTCAAGAACGTGATTACCAATTTCAGCACGGCACCTACCCGGCGTGAGGGGCTGACTGTTGGCATCGGTTACGATGCGCAAGTGGCCGAGGCGCAGGAGATCATTATCGGTGTGCTTTCAAACCACGCAGCCGTGATTGCCGACCCAAGCCCGCTGGTGTTGGTGGATGAACTTGGCAGTTCGACCGTGAACCTCAAGATTTACTATTGGTTCGATGGTGAGAATTTCTCTCAAGTGAAGGTCAAATCGGCCATCCTGCGGCTGATTAAGAAAGCGCTTGTTGAAGCAAATATCTCCATGCCCGATGACGCACGTGAGATCATCTTCCCAGATGGCGTGCCGGTTAAGATGATCGAGGCCTCTGCAATTTCAGAAACACCGACGCCTGATCCTGTACCGATTGAATCGAACGCGTCTGCGACGGAATCTGAAGGCGACCTCAGTAATGAACGGGCCGAAGTGGAGGAACACGCGGGCGCTGCGGCCCCAGAGGATCAAGGAACCGACTTGCTGGCGGACAAGAACGCCTAACCGCCTTGAACTTCCGGGTTGATCATGTTGATGGGCGATCCGGCTGCATAGGCAGTTATCTGGTCAAATATGTCGCTGAATTGCAGATTGTATTCGTCCTGCGTCACATATCCGATATGGGGTGTGGCGAGGACGTTCGGGTGCGCGATGATGGGGTTTTCTGCAGGCCCGCCCGGTTCAGTTTCATAGACATCAACAGCAGCGAATCCGGGGCGGCCTGCATTCAAGGCGTCTAACAGCGCATCCGGTTGGATGAGTTGCGCGCGGGAAGTGTTTACCAGCAGCGCATCAGGCCGCATCTGGCTCAAATCCGTTGCTGTGATCGCACCTGTCGTATCTGGTTTCAGGCGAATATGCAGGCTGATGATGTCGGGCTTGCTGAAAAATGCCTCCCGGCTTTCGGCAAGATTGGCACCGTCAGCCCTGGCCCGCGCCCGCCCGGCCTCAGACGCCCACCACACAACGTTCATGCCGAAAACCCTGGCATAGTCCGCCAGCGCCTTGGCGATCCTGCCATAGCCGTAGAGGCCAAGCGTGCGGCCTCTGAGAGAGCGCCCAACGCCCATCTGCCAATTCCCAGCTTTAAGCGACGCCTGCTGCTCCGGGATTTGCCGGAATGACGCCAAGATCATTCCCCAAGCGAGTTCTGCCGTTGCAAAGGATGGCGCATCGGCGTGCATGTCGGAGCAAAGCAGCACGTTGTTCCGGGTACAGCCCTCAACATCAATGTGAGGCCATACGCTGCGTTGGCTGATGAGCTTGAGGTTCGGCAGCCGGTCCAGTAGCGCACCAGAAATCCTGGTGCGTTCGCGGATCAAAACCAGGGCTTCTGTATCTGCCAGCCGGGCAGCCAAATCGTCCTCTTCCTGGACATGATCGTTCCAGACGGTCACGTCATGGCCGTCCAGCTTTGGGAAGCAGGGCAGGGTGCGGATCGTGTCGAAATAGTCGTCAAGGATGCTGATCTTCATAACCCCGAAACTATCGCAGCAGATCAAGCAGGGGCAAGCGCTTCTGCTTCGAGCATACCGGCCAAATTCCCCATGCATGTGTCCCAACCAGTCGAAACATTGGTGCGGCTTTCAAGAGTTTGGATATTGGTGTGACGGACCTGCACAAGCGTACCGCCTTCCGTGCTCTGCATGGTAACGGTGACTTCGGAGAATGGAGTTGCTGTCTCTGCACCATTGGCATCCTGGCCGACATGGCGCCAGCTGAATACCAGCCTAGAGGGCGCTTCAACATCGATATAGACGCCTTCCAAGGCTGCGTAAGGATCATCCGGGCCGCTGAAAATGAAGCGCCATGCGCCGCCTGTGCGCAAATCGACTTCAGCGGATTGTAGGGCGTGTGGCGCTGGTCCGAACCATTTCACAATGCGCTTAGGGTCCGTCCATGCCAGCCAGACGCGCTCGATCGGCGCAGGGAAGGCGCTTTCGGCCAGGATTTCACTGTCCGCTGGGGTGGATTTCAGGTGGGATAGGGGCATCAATCATCCTCATTTTCGTCTTGCAGGAGTGTGCCGAGCGCTTCCAATTGGGTATCCCAGAAGCGTTGATAGTCATTCAGCCAATTGATCGCGTCACGCATCGGCAGGGCCTCAATTCGGCAATAGCGCGTGCGGCCCCGTTTTGTGACAGAAACGAGTCCAGCATCGCTCAACACACGGACATGCTTGGACACAGCCGTTAGCGACATCTGGAACGGTGCTGCGACCTCCGCTAGCGGTGCTTCGCCTTCTGCCAGGCGCGCAACGATGGCGCGGCGAGTGGTGTCGCTGAGTGCGGCGAAGGTTTGGTTCAGGTCTGTCACGTCGTGTCTCATAATAGTAAACCTATTGGCTGACTATATGGGTGGGTCGAATAATAGTCAACCAGTAAGTTCACAAATGGAGTCGAACGATGAAACTGTATGACGCAATGGCCCCGAACCCGCGCCGGGTGCGCATCTTCATGGCTGAGAAGGGCATTGAGTTGCCGATTGAGCATCTGGAATTGATGGAAGGACAGTCACGCAAGCCAGAATTCATGGCGAAGAACTCGCTTGGTGAAACGCCGGTTCTGGAGCTGGATGACGGGCGCTATTTGACGGAGAGCATCGCCATTTGCCGCTATCTGGAGCATCTCTATCCAGAGCCTGCACTATTCGGCAAAACCGCAGAAGACAAAGCGTTCGTCGAAATGTGGACGCGGCGTATGGAGCAGCTAATCATGGGGCCGTTCGGCGCATATGGCATTCACAGCTTTGAATTCTTTGCTGACAAGATTGAGCAGGTCCCGGCCTATGCTGAAACCCAAATGCGCCTGATTCCGAAACGTTGGTCCTGGCTTGATGCGGAAATCTCGGATGGCCGTCCGTTCATTGCCGGCGACGCTTTCAGTGTTGCGGATATTACAGGTGCCGCCACGCTGATGATTGCGAGCTTCATCAGCTATGAGGTTCCGACTGATCTGAAGCATGTCCGCGCGTGGGCAGATCGCATCCAGACCCGCCCAAGTGTCAGTAGCCAAATCGTCAGCACCTAACCCTAGCTGAAGCGAACTTGCACTTGGCCGAAGTTCCCGAATTGGCCGGTGCAGGTATTCCCTGACTTCGCGAGCAGCATGTGGCTGCAGGTGCCGGTGCTGACAACATCGCCCGCCTGGATAGCCATGCCGTCCCGATTAAGACGGTTGGCGAGCCAAGTCGCTGGAACCAATGGATGGTCGATGGCGTCACCGGCATTGCCTGTGCGGCGAATGTCGCCGTCTACGGTCAGCGTCACTGAGGCGTCAGCAATGCCAGCGTCTCGCCAATTGCGGATAGCCGCGCCGATGACAAGATGCCCATTGCCACTGCCATCTGCCAAAATTGCAGGTAGGGCCGGGAAGGCGCCATCATGAATAAAACGGCACTCAGCGACTTCTATGCCGATATGGATGTCCGCAATAGCGTCTGCGACATCGGCTTCTGAATAAGGCGTCGCCCGTGGCGGCAGGCCGTCCCGGATGCGGACGATATATTCGCACTCAACAACGGGGTGCTGCAGCGTGCTGCGATCGAGCGTCACCGGGGTATCGTGAATAAGGTGGCGGAACACGGACCCAAAGATCGGCTCTTCTGCGCGGAGCGCCGCCTGCATTTCAGGTTTATTGGCAGCAATCTTCCAACCGCCCACCTCCCAGCCGAGCCGATCCCGCACCTTGGCCGCAACGCGATAGGCTGTTGCAGCATCAGGCGGCGTCAGGTCTGGGGCGAGGCCAGATTGCGGTTTACCGGACTGGCGCAAGTGAGCCAGAAGGTCTGCGAGTTTGTCTTCGGTTTCAGGTGTCATGGCTAAATTCCAATTGCGTGACCTACAGGATCGCACAAAATGATATGTCCGCGTAGACTTCGCCAATACACGATGCCGGGGAGAGCGGAAATGACGGAAAAGCAGGATTATTACGGCGGGCTCAAGATGACGCCGGAGCGAGCGGCAGATGTCGCCGCAGAGGCAGATCGCATCCGCCAGGGCGTCGCATCTGCGATCACGCCGAAGTTTGGCTTTTACGATGAGCCGTCACATTTCCTAAAAGCATTAGAAGACTGCGCGGGAGATGACGCATGACGCGCCCCAACCGCCTGCAAAGCTTGCATGAATTGATGACTGAAATGGAGGCCGGGCATATCTCCTCCCTTGAGGCGACGGAAGATATGCTCCAGCGGATGGAGGCTTGGCAGCCCCATATCAACGCCTTCATTCGCATGGATGGCGATGCCGCTATCAAGGCTGCGAAAGCGGCAGACACCGCACGGGCGAAGGGCGATAAGCGCCCATTGCTCGGCGCTCCACTCGCGCACAAAGATATGTTCATGCGGGTGGGGGAACGCAGTTCTGGTGGGTCGGCCCTGTTGGGGGCGCTCGTTGGTGAAGACACGGCTACGGTCGTCGCTCGTTTGAATGCTGCAGGTGCGATTGAAACGGGCCGCTTGAATATGTCTGAATTCGCGGCCGGTCCCACCGGTCATAACGCCCATTACGGCCATGCGCGCAATCCCTGGAATCCAGATCACATCACTGGCGGCTCGTCCTCGGGCTCCGGCGCGTCTGTGGCAGCGGGTGTTGTCTATGGCGCGCTTGGATCAGACACCGGCGGATCAATCCGCTTGCCTGCGATCATGTGCGGCCTGTTTGGCCTGAAGCCCACATATGGTGCCGTCAGTCGTTATGGTGCGATGCCGCGCGCCTGGTCGCTAGATACCGTTGGCCCACTCACACGGTCCGCCACGGATGCTGCAATGATGTATGCAGTGATCGCAGGCCATGATCCGAAAGATCCCACAACAAGCCGCCGCGAAATCCCGGACTGGCAAGGCCTGATCGACAAACCACTGAAAGGTCTGCGCATCGCGCACGCAAAGGGAGAGCCCTTCGGCCCTGTCGATCCTGAAACCCATGAAGCCCACATGGCCGCCCTTAAGGTGTTTGAGGGCTTGGGGTGTGAAATTCTGGAAGTGACGTTGCCGGATTGCGCGCCTCTCTATAGTGCGGCCGACGCCATCTCCAAAAGCGAGGCAGCCACGCTTCATGGTCGCTGGATGCGCGAACGCCCCGCTGACTACGCCACCCATGTTTACAGCCGGACGGAGGCCGGGTTCGCTATTCCGGCGACTGTATATTTGGAAGCCCAGGCAGCGCGCGGGCAGGTGCTTCGGGACTTCTGCGATCAGGTGTTTGCGCAGGCGGATGCGCTGCTGCTGCCGTCCATCACCATGCCGGTGCCAAGCATTGCTGAAACAGATGAGGGCCAACCGGGTGCCATCCAGACGATGGTTGCGGGGATCACCCGGGCGACGCGGCCATTCAACTATTTGGGGCTACCAGGGCTGGCGACGCCGCTTGGCGTATCCTCCAAAGGATTGCCTTTATCCTGCCAGCTAATCGCCCGCCCGTTCCAAGAACGCACCCTTCTGTCGCTCGGCCATGGCTATGAGCAAGCCGTTGATCACATTGGTGCGGCACCGGCTCTACCGGGTTAAACTAACTGGCGAGTATGGACAGCGTAACAGCGTTCATGAATCATGGCATTGATGGGTCGTTCGGTGGAGTTTGACGATGCGGTTACGGAATTCTGTGCTCTTATTGGCAGCGGCTGCGGTTTTGCTATCGGCCTGCGGGCCGACCCGCAATCAACCTCCTAGAGGGTCTGAGCGCGCTAAGTTCCGCGTTGCACCGCCGAAGACAGCTGCAGACGCCACTCGTTATGCGACCCTATGCGAAGACTTTGGCCCAAAGAAAGGTTTGGGCGCAAACTTGATCGGCATGATCCATTGCCAATCCTTGGCTAACTCTAAACTCGGCACCGCGGACCAGCGATACATTGCGAACTTGCGTGTCTGCCAAATTTCAAAAATTGATGCGAAAACTGATGTGCGCGAAGGCTTGTCTCATTGCTGGGAAGCCTTGGAATTACGCCCCGATTCAGGTGAGGCGTACCGCGCGCGGGGCATGGCGTTGGCTCGGTCCAAACACTATGAGCAGTCACTGCCGGATATAACCGGGGATTTCCCATTTGCGGCTCCTGTCCGATGGTAGCCGAGCCAAATCAGCGCTTTCAAGCATTTTGTGCCTCCAGCTTGGTTCATTGGGTGAGGTGTGGCCAAAAACGGCGGTGATGGTGGCTATAGCGATCCATTT
>CALLKY010000066.1 GCA_938083135.1 uncultured Alphaproteobacteria bacterium
CAGAAAAGCCGCCGCCCGTAATCTCCCAGATCTCTGGGACGCCATCCGAGACGCCATCGACGACCTCACGCCAAACGACTGCAGGAGCTACTTCACAGCTGCAGGCTATGAACCAGAATGATGGGAATCTGCTCTAAATGGCGACGCACCGCTAAACACGAAAGTCGTGGTGTTGATGACAGATGGTCAGAACAGCTATTCAAGCTCTGATGGGCAGCTCACGACAATCTGCAACAATATGAAGGACGACGGAATTACGGTGGTGACCATCAACTTCGCAACGCCAACGTCGCTGTATCCACTTTACGAGGATTGCGCATCGTCACCGGATCTTTTCTTCCCGGCACCGACTGCAACCCAATTGCAAAGCGCATTCGAAGCAATCGCACTGCAACTAAGCGTGCTCCGACTGATCCAGTAACCACACACTGAGACGACGACAATGACCCGAAGCCGCACAGGCAGCGCTATCCGGCGCCGACTGTGCGGCTTCTGCGTTCCAACCAGATCACATCCCGCCACTGCCCGACCAAGGGGCCATGGCCCATTTTGCCAATCTTCTGGCGCGTGCCGATGATTTCAAAGCCACAGCCTTGATGAAGCGCCAAGCTGGCTGGGTTTTCTGGAAATATCCCGGCTTGCAGAGTCCAAATGCCAGCAGCTTCCGTTGCTCTGACATAAGCATTCAACAATGTGCGGCCAACGCCCCTGCCCCGCGCAACGCCAGCAATGTAAATACTTTCCTCGACGACGCCCCGGTATACAGGCCTGGCTGACACCGAAGAACCCGCAGCCCACCCGAGCACCGTGCCATCACCAGCATCCACGGCAACCAGCCTCGGTGCAGCAAGATGGCCTTGATCAAAGTCCGTCCATGCGGGTGCGGTTTGTTGGAATGTCGCTTGGCCTGTATCCATGCCTTCCTGATAAATCGCCAGTACCGCACGGCCATCGGCCTCTGTCATATCTCTAATTTCAAAACCCGACATTATGGCTTGGCCGCAATGGTCGTTTCTGCGGGTTCAGGGCAGTCATTGGCTTTCGCCAATGCCGCTAGCCGAACATTGCGTTGCTCAAGCGCCCGCGCTTCGATCTCTTCAACGTCAGACATGTCGACACCCATGATCGCAGGCCAAAACCAGACTTGGCTTAAGGTCATAGCAAAAGCGTTTGAAATTGCGACGCCTTCATCAAGCTTTGCCAATTTCGCAGCCTGCTTCCGGTTGGCCAGACGCTCATCCGCAATCTCAACGCAACTCAAAGCGTCATCGCCCGATTGCGCCAAATGGACCGGCGTGGCCGTGCGGGTTTGGCATGCGCTGATTGCCAGCAGCCCCAAAATTGCTAATAAACGCATGGGTTCATCCGAAAGCTGTCATCATTACAGCAGAAAGAATCACATGATCACTGTAGGTTCAAGAGATTTCTTACAGCAAATTCTGGGCGCAGTGCTGCTTTTCACCCTTGTGTCCGGCTGCGCTGAGCCGGCCAAGGTCAACGAAATGGCTGCCGGGACCCGCGCTGGAGCATCGACACCAGCTAATCCTGCAATCCATGAAGCCATGTGTGTTGAGCAGGTCGCTGGCGGCAAGCTCACCAATCCGCTCTGGGTATCCGAGGTCGATAACCTAGGGTTCCTCCGCGCACTGGAGCATAGCCTCGATGCCAACCGGCTGCTTGTAAAACGCCCTGAAGACTGCCGCTTTGGCATAAACGCCAATCTGCTTGGCCTCTCGCAGCCCTTTATCGGCATTGATGTCGAAGTCACGGCAAACGTGAACTACACAGTGCGTCAAGCGGGCGTTGAAGCACCCTATTTGCTGCAAACAGAGACGTCCGCGTACACAACGAGATTCACAGAGGACAAGATCCTTTGGGGCGAACGCTTGCAGGAAGCGAACGAAGGTGCGGTGCGCAAGAATATCGGCGCATTCATTGACGCCTTGCTGGCATCTAAACCGAAATCTTAGCCCACTCTTCCCGCATCCACACGGCGCAAGCAACACCTTGCTCAAACAATGAGTATTTGCAGCCGCCGCCATAATCAGGGTTCGGAATAAACTCGGTCGAGATCTGGCCAAGGGTGGCGTTTGGGTCCTTGGCGTGAAATGCCATAACCTGGCGGATCACCGTCTTCCATAGCTCTAGATTTTCCTCAGACCAGGGTGCGTGATAATCACCCGGCTTTGGCTGGACGAACGGATATTGCACACCGCGCCCAGGCGATCCATCGGGATGGTTCATCAGCGTGTTCTTAGGGTTGTTCGGGACTGCTGCACGGGCATGGCAATGGCGGACCCATCCAGCCTCAATCCACTCCGTCGTGACGGCTTTGGGCTGGGTCGGATCAAGGACCAAATACCCAACCGATACATCTTCACGAATGCCCACCACATCTTGCTCTGCCGGATTGTCGATCTTGAAAATCACATGGCTGTGGTCAAGCGTCATGCGAAACGGCACGCCCTTTGCCTCAACCATCCGCGCGACGGGTGCGATGCGGCGGAAATCCTCAGACCACATGTTGATATGCACTTCGAAGCAGGGCTCGACGCCAAGCTTCTCCCCCAATTCATAGGCGTACATATAAAAATCAACGACATCTTGGTTCGTCACAGGCACGCCAGCGGCGTTCTTTGCCGTGACCTGTACATTATGCACAATTGAGCCCAAGTCTTGCGCCAGCTCAAGGTTATGGCGCAATAGGTTCTCATCATCACCGCCAAGGGTATAGAACCACCCGCCAGCACGGACGGGCAGGCCATATTTCGCACTGGCTTTGCGGAATTGCTCAACCTCATCAGGTGCAGGCGTTTTGTCGATGTAATCGAATACGCCAGCATCCCGAACCATACGGAAGCGGGTGTCGATACTGGGCATGCCATCCGCTTCGGCATGCTTGATGCCATTGGTCTGAATGCCGAAAAGCAGGTCGTTCGCCATAGGCTTATCCCCCAGGCAGCGCTTGAATCGTATAGTCGAGCCGCCATATCCACTATCATGCGCCGGATTAATGCCGAAGCGCAAAGCGGCGACGGCCAAATTGGGGATTTTCCATGCGTGCGATCGTTTTATTAGCAATCAGCGCCGCCCTCTTGGCGGTCACGTTGGCATCACCTGCCCGAGCAGACGATGACGCTGTTTGGGCAGCGCTGAAATCTGGCGGGCATTTTGCGTTGATCCGCCATGCTCTGGCCCCTGGCTTTGGCGACCCAGAGAATTTCTCGCTCGATGACCCAAAGACACAGCGCAATCTTTCCGCGGAAGGCCGCGCCCAGGCGAAACGGATTGGTGCTGCGTTCACCAAGCACACGATTTTGAAAGCACAAGTTTACTCGAGCGAATGGCGTCGCTGCATGGATACCGCAGACCTGCTGGACCTCGGCCCGGTTACGCCAGAGACCATCTTGAATTCTTTTTTCCAGAATCGAGGAGATGGTGATGGACAAACGGCGGCGCTGAGAACGTGGCTACAATCCGCAAACCTGCGGCGTCCAATGGTGCTTGTCACCCATCAGGTTAACATCACCGCCTTCGCCGGGGTTTATCCGGCCTCGGGTGAAATGATCGTGATGCGCCGCGGCGACGATGGCGAATTCACCGTCGCCGGGCGCATCCTGTTCAAGTAAGCCCGGCAGCGTCCGCAACCACTTTCATTGCGTCCGTGCTTGGTCGAGACAGCAGGATCGAGTGGATATGCCCCCTGCCAGCCGCCGCCTGCCAATCGGCGACCCGGGCGCGGATGCGATCTGCTGAACCGACGAGTGCCATGCCGTCAACCAGTTCATCTGGCACGGCGGCTGCGGCTTCATCCCGCTTACCTGTGAGAAACAAATCCTGGATTTGCTTCGCTGCCGTCTCAAACCCAAGGCGCTTGGCGTAATCGTTGTAGAAATTCTTGTCGCGCGAGCCCATGCCGCCAATATAAAGCGCCAAGTTTTCCCGAACAGGTTGGCGACAGGCATCCAGGTCATCGCCCATCACTGTCGGCACAAAGGGCAAGATGTCGTAGTTCGAGAGGTCTTTGCCACCGCCAGCACGGTCAAAACCCTTTTCAAGCGCAGGCTCAAACACGTCAAACTTCTCCGGGATCATAAAGACCGGGAACATGCCATCCGCGACTTCGGCGGACATAGCCACACCAGCTGGAGCAATCGTGCCAGTGTAGATTTTCATCTTGGCATCGCCGTGCAGGATGCTCTTCAGCGGCTTACCCATCCCCGTAGCACCATCGCCATAATACGGCACCTGATAGTGCTCACCATTGTGTTCAAGCACAGCCTCGCGGGCGAGAATTTTGCGTACGATTGAAACATATTCCCGTGTCCGCATCAGCGGTTTGCCGTAGGGAACACCGTGCCAGCCTTCGATAACCTGCGGGCCGGACGGACCAATGCCCATGATGAAGCGGCCGCCAGACAGATGCTGCAAGCTCATCGCCGTCATTGCTGCACAGGCCGGCGTGCGGGCAGGCATCTGCATAATCGCCGTCCCGACTTTAATCCGTTTGGTCTGCGCCAATGCCCATGCAGCGGGCGTCACGGCATCAGAACCATAGGCTTCCGCCGTCCAGATCGAGTCAAAACCCAGCGCTTCTGCGGCATCCACCTCGGCTTTGGGGAATTCTAAATGGGCACCAGAATAGCCCATCACGTAACCGACTTTCATTTGCTTCTCTCTCCAACTGAATCCGCTATGGCGGCATGATGGCATCTTAGGCTAATATCCCCGTAATCATATGACCATTCGGATGGATCCCGCCCCGATGTCGATTTTGCTGAGCCCGTCTTTTCTGATCTTCGTTCTGTTGATCGTGTTGAACTTTGTCCTGATTTTCTCAGGCCAAACGCCGCTTCAATTGTTGGCGGGCATCTTCACGTTCTCGCTGTTTGTCGCAGCCGTATTGACGCTGATCGGCGTCGCCTGGGGTCGCATCATTGGCTTCATCGTGCTGATTTTAGCGCTGGTTATGGCGCTGCTATTAGCGCAACAGGCCGGGTTTCTTGTCTAATTAATATCCAGGCGGCGCCTCGAACGCCTGATATTCCTGTTCCAGCAGTTTCGCGACCTCAATCGCCGTCAGGTCCTCTAGATAGGGCGCGATGATCTGTACGCCGACTGGCAGGCCGGAGCGCGTTAGGCCGATTGGCGCAGAGACGCCCGGAAGGCCAGAAGCGCCGTTCCACCCGGACCAAAACAGCTGATCATTCTGCAGGACCTCTTTGCCGTTCACGACCAGCATCCGTGTCCAACGGGTCCCTGTCTCATTCTGCGGGAACGCTGCACTGGCACCGACGGGGCATAGCAAAACATCCCAGTCCCGGAAGAATTCGGCCCATACCGCACGCATCCGCATGCGCTCATTATTGGCGGGCAGCCAATCGCGGTGACGCATAACGTTCGCGCGCGCCATCATCGCATAATAGCTCATATCGTCAGGGCTGAGCGTCTCAATATCTTTGAGATTCTGCGCAACCAGTTCCGCCGGTTGGCGCCCGGATGTAGTGGCGCGCAGCAGTGTTACATATGTCTGATGCGCCTTCACCTGATCCAGATCCGGCAGTGCGGTATCACTGACGGTGGCCCCCTGTTTGGCCAGAAACTCTGCGACGTCATGAATACGCTCGGCATATTCAGCGTCCGTCTCAATCACCGGCGTTGATGTCTGTACAGCAACGCGGAGATTTTTCAGCGACCGCACACGTGGCGGGGGCGGCTCGAACCGCCACGCGACAGCCTCTGCCACTTCCGGCCCCGCCATCACACCAAACGCCATTTCCAAATCAGCGGCGGAACGTGCAAGCGGGCCGATCACGGAGATATCGGCATAGGCATGGGCACCCGGCAGCGAGTGACCACGGGGCGGCAGCACGCCATAGGATGGCTTCAGGCCCCACACGCCACAATAATGCGCTGGATTACGGATTGACCCGCCAATATCCGATCCTGCTTCCAGGCCCGTCATGCCGGAGGCCAAGGCGGCGGCCGCCCCGCCTGAGGAGCCACCCGGTGTGCGCGTCAGGTCCCAGGGGTTATTGGTCGTGCCGTAGATTTTGTTGAAGCTCTGCCAATCCGCCAACATCAGCGGCACATTGGTCTTGCCGAAGATGACTGCACCTGCCGCCTTCAGACGCTGCGCCGCAAGGGCATCTTCGCCGGCGAGATTGTCCTTATAGGCAGGGTCACCCCAGGTCGTTGGCAGGCCTTTGATGTTGTAACTCTCTTTCAGCGTCATTGGCACGCCGTGCAGCGGCCCCATGATGTCGCCTTTTGCGAGGGCGGCGTCTGCGGCGGCTGCATCTGCTCGCGCCGTTTCCAAATCCGTCTGGATAATCGCGTTCAGCGTTGGGTTATGCAGTGCCACGCGCGCCAGAAAATGATCCAGCGCTTCAACGGCGCTAATGCGCTTTTCGCGGATGTCCTGGGCGATCCCCAATGCAGACTTAAAATGCAGTTCGGTCACGGTCTTTCTCCCAGGATGTTTCAGCCAGCGCGGAATTCGCTTATACATCCTGCAATCCAGGCCGCTATCCCGTCCAGTGTTGGAGCTAACGACAATGCCGCCCGTCACCAAATTTCTCGCAGTATGCGTTCTCGCCCTTGGCCTATACGGCTGCGGGGTCAACAATATTCCCACATTCGAGGAACAGGCCAAGGCCGATTGGGCGCAGGTGCAGAACCAATACAAACGCCGGGCAGACTTGATCCCTAATCTGGTGGAGACCGTCAAAGGCTTTGCCGCCCAGGAGCGCGAGACACTGGAAGCTGTTGTCAAAGCCCGCGCCGCTGCGACCCAGGCAACCCTGCCACCAGAACTGCTGACCGACCCCGCTGCATTCCAGAAATTCCAGCAGGCGCAAGGGCAGCTTGGTGGTGCCCTCTCCCGTCTATTAGTGACCGTGGAGCGTTACCCGGACCTCAAGAGCAACCAGAACTTCCTGAAGCTGCAGGACCAGCTTGAAGGCACGGAAAACCGCATTGCCGTTGCCCGGCGCGACTACATTGAAGCTGTGCGCAAATACAACACGGAACTGGTCACGCTTCCGGGCCGCCTTTGGGCCATGATCATGTACAGCGATAAAAAGCAGATGCAGACCTTCACCGCTGAACCAGAAGCCGCGAACGTGCCCCAGGTTAAGTTCAAATAAAGCAGATGCGCGCTTCAGCTTTCCACGCAAGCATTCTGGCGGCCCTTTGTGCCGTGCTGATTGCCGCCGTTGTCGTGGCCGCACCGCTTGTGGCGCTAACGGACTATGTGGTCGATCAGGCAGGTCTGATCCCGGCGGACCGTGAAGCACAGCTGATTGAAAAACTCCGCGCCCATGAAGCCGCCACATCAAACCAGGTGGCTGTCGCGACGGTTGCCAGTCTTGATGGTGAAGTGTTGGAACAAGCAGCGCTTGAGATTCTGCGCACAGCAAAGCTTGGCCAAGCGGACCGGAACAACGGCGTCCTGCTGTTCATCGCACTGGCAGAGCGGAAAATTCGCATCGAGGTTGGCTACGGCTTAGAAGGCGCTTTAACCGATGGACGCGCCGGAGAGATTATCCGCCAGCGCATTTCGCCCAGCTTCAAAGCAGGTGATCCGGCAGGCGGCATTGAGGCTGGCGTGGAGGCGATCATCGCTGCGATCAAAGGCGAGTATCAGCCACTTGCGTCGTCGCCCGCAGGAGAAGGCGGAATTCATGACTACATGCCGATGATCATGTTTGGCGGCTATATTCTGATCGTGCTGTTCATCCTATGGCGTCGCAAACAACGCCGGGCGGAGCGTCGGGCAATGGGATATGGCGACGATGATGACTATTGGGGGAGCGGTGGTGGATTTGGCGGCGGCGGTTATAGCAGCGGCGGCGGATTCTGCAGTGGCGGCGGTGGTTTCAGCGGCGGCGGTGGAGGCGGTGGAGGCGGCGGCGCCTCTGGCGGCTGGTAGAGGATAGACCATGAAACCCTTCATTGACCCAGACGATCAGGCCAGAATTGAAGCCGCTATCCACGCGGCTGAATCCCGCACGCGCGCTGAGCTGGTGGCCGTTGTTGCGGAACGCAGCGATGACTACCGCTATGTCGTGATCGCATGGGCAGCCGTCATCGGCCTGGCATTGCCCTTTCCTTGGTCGCTTGGCCTCATAACTGGCCCCTGGTCCATTCCGCCTGGCATGTGGGTGCATGGGGTCAGCCTTGGTGCATTCCTGTCTATTCTGGCGCTCGGCCAGCTTGATCCGATAAAGCGCCTGTTGACGCCAAAGCGCCTGATGCACCGCCGTGCCAGCCGTTTCGCCCGCGCGCAATTCTATGCCCAGCGTGTCCGCATGACCCGAGAGCGGGCGGGCGTGCTGCTGTTCATCTCTGCCTTTGAGCATCACGTTGAGATCATTGCGGATGAAAATGCCGCCAAAGCCGTGACGGATGCCCAGTGGAACCATGCCGTTGAGGCCTTTGTGGCCACATTGCAGGCCAGCGGCCCGGCGGAGGCCATGGCCGCTGCCGTTGCGATCTTGGACAAGACGCTGAGCGAGGCGCTGCCCGGTGGAGCCAGCGATACGAACGAGTTACCGAACCGCCTGATCATCCTTTGATAGCGCAAATTCAGACGGCCTAAATTGACGCCATAGTAACCGCAATCTGCGATTCTGCCGCTGTACGAATAAGTTCAGCAGCAAGCGGACGATCCGCCTCATGAGAGCGTCGAGAGAACAGCAGCAGGGTTTTACCCTGATTGAACTGATGGTGGTTGTCTCCATCATCGGCGTTCTGTCGATCCTGGGCGTCCCCCATTTCCGCGCCTACCTGCTGGATGCGCGCCTGAGTGATGCAGTGCCATATCTAACAGATATCGCCGCCCGCAATCGCATGCACTTCATCGAAACCGGCAAATACTGCTGCGACTTAGATCCAACGAACGAAAAAAATATCATTGGCGAACTGAGGGCACCACTCGATGACGTGGGCGACTTTTGCTTCATGATCGTGTGCAAGGATTCTAACCTTTGCCCAATCGTAACAGCACCCAATTTCATTGCCGCCGATGAAGCAGCAGACGCTGGTGCCGAGTTCGAGGTTTGGGCACTTCTGCGCCAAGTCTCAACCGGCTCAATTGATGGCCCAAGCGGCAGCACCTGCAAAGTACAGGCGACAAAGCGCCCGCCTACGGGCCTGGCTCAGCCAGCCGCGTCAGGAAAGCCAGGACGCCAAGGTCAAGCTGTTGTGTTGCGCTACCCAGCGCCCGCAAATGGGTTAGACACGACGACTGGAAACGGTGGCCATCGCTACAATTGGGACGCTGGGATCAGCAAGACCAATGCGCTCCACCCGTAAACCCAGCGCCCTGCAGCGGGGCTTTACTTTGATTGAGGCGATGACGGCGGGCCTAGTGCTTTCCATCATCACCATTGGATTGATGAGTGCATGGAGCGTCGCTGGCGCCAACGTGAATGATCTAGTCATCCGTGAGAAAGCTATCTGGACTCTAAACGGGCATATGGAACGAATTTCAGCCCTGTACCAATTCACAGACTTCGGCGCTTTCGGCGTAGCGACATCCACCGCATACGATTATCCAGCAGCTTACAATGACACCCGAATGATCTTTGGCACCTTCGCTGATTCAGCAATGGCACCGCCCGGAACACTCCCATTGCTCAAGCCATTCGCAGGCGAGGCAAATGGGCTCGTTGAATCACCAAACGCCTTCGAAGCCAAAGAAGGGTATCCGGTCGTTCTATTCGATTCCCAGCTTTCATCCGTTCGGAGGAATTATGTGTGGATTGACCGCCCTAAGAACATTGTCGGCCGTTTAAGCTGGGAGTTGACAGATATCGTTGTGGCTCTGTGCGACAGCGACAACCAACCTGGCGGAAACCAAAATTGCCGATGCTTAAATTTCGCACATAATGCAGCTGACCCTGCTCCGGGGAAAGATAGCGGCGTATTCTGCAAGGAAATCCAATTGGCGTTGGAATTTCCGCTGCGCTGGAATGAAGCGGATAATACCGTTAAGGCAATGCCGCAACCGACAGAAATCCTCACCCTGCGAACAATTGTGGGGCGTGTCCAATGATGCGTCGGCGCTCCAAGCAATCTGGGTTCACAACGGTTGAACTTGCCTTCGCCGGATTGATCGCAGCTGGCCTGACGCTAGTTGGGTTGAACCTGTTGATCACCAGCATGGATATGAAGGCCGACTTAGACGGGCGCGTGCGCGCAAACCGCGCCGCCAGAGTGGCTATGACGACCTTAACCGAAGGCGCGGCAATGACATCTGCTGGCACAGATGGGTTCAGCATTGCGCACGGCCTGCGCAATCGCGCAGGTGCCCCTGCTGTAGCACTGGCAGATGGCGAGGTGCTGGAAATGACATCTAATGGCCTGACAACGTCTGGCGAGAAAAATAGCGCTGTTAACGTCACTTGCCTGGCACCTGGCGATCCAGCACCTGCCTGCACGATTGCTGGTGAGACCGTAGTGCTAAACGGCCCAATCGCTGCAATGCCGTTGTTTCAAGACAAATCCCGAACGGTACTTGGCAAAACCGTAGAAATGGAACTACGCGTCCAGGACCCCTGGGCCGCAGCACGGGGCATCCGCCGGATTGAGCGCTATGGCGGCATGGCGATCTATAACGCCGCTGAAGGCGAAGGCACGCCCGGTGGCGGCACCGACACAATCAATCCGGCAGGGGGCAACTGAGTGCGCCAGACCGTTCATTCCGCACAGAAGGGCTTTGCATTGCTGCTGGTCATGGTGATCGGCACAGTCGCGCTTTACGCCGCCACCGGCCTGATCGGCAACGGTACCGCTACAGAACGCGAGGCCCAGGAACGTGAGCTGCTAAAGCTCCGTGCCTATTGGGCTGGCATGGGTCACATTAACTACGGCATGAGCCGGGCTCGGCAGGGTCCCCCATGCGGCGGTAAATGTAAAAACATGGTGAACTGGGAAGATTTTTTCGTCGAATCAACGCAGGAACTTAACGAGTACGAGAAGGGCGCTTTTAAGGGCGCCGGGAATGGTCGAGACCGCCATTGGATCTATCCCGAAATTTCACCGGACTACTTCATGCCCCTGCATTTGCATTCAGAGTTTATCACCGGTGAATCGAAAATTGAGCTCCGTGTTCACTATCAAGACCCGGGTCCAGGCGGCAAAAATGCCGTCGTATTAAATCACCCCTTCATCAACAGGAATTGGCATATCCGTGAAGGTTTCGCAGCCATAATCTGCGTTGGATTGGCGGACTTTACGACGCCATGTGCGACCAACAACAAAGATATGGACCAAGAAAGCAGCCTGATGCGCGTCGTGCGCATGGAGCCCAGAGAGTAATGCATGACCAAATCGCTCCAGATCCCGAAATCAAACCGCTAGTTCAATCCAGCGCGGATGAAAGGCGGACTGATGTTCGCTATGCGCTTGTGGCACCGGGCCTTGTTGCGGACCGAACGGGCGTCCATGACTGCATCGTCGTTGATATTTCGCTTGGTGGCTGCATGTTGGAGGGGGAATTTCATATGCGGAATGGCATGGAGGTCGCGGTTGGCGTTGATAGCCTGATGGGGCTGCTGGGCGAGATTGTTCACGCAGGCCCAGGCTTTGTCGGCGTGAAGTTTCACACGTCGCCAGACCGACGGAACGATATCCGCACCTGGATCGCCGCCCGCCTGAAAATCGCCCGCGCAGGCGCAGACCCTGGCACTGGCGCATAACGGTCCCATGGATGCCGCTGCCCAGACCCTACAGGCCTTCGCCAGCCTGCCACCCGCTGCGCTCATCACGTTGAGCGTCGTGTTCGGCTGCTTAATCGGCAGTTTCCTGAATGTCGTCGCACACCGATTGCCGCTGATGATCGAGGCAGAGGAAGCGGGCGGTGATGCATCAGGCCTCAGCCTCTCCTACCCTGCCTCTCGCTGCCCAGACTGCGGCCATAGCCTGAGCTGGTATGAGAATATTCCGCTGGTCAGCTTCCTGTTGCAGGGCGGCAAATGCCGGCATTGCGGCACGGGTATTTCCTGGCGCTATCCAATGCTGGAAGCCACGGCTGGCGTTCTCGCTGGCCTTGCCGTATGGCAATTCGGCCTCAGCCTCCACGCAGCCGCGATAACAGCCTTTCTTCTAGCCCTCCTAGCGCTGACGGCGATTGATCTGGATACGGGCCTGCTGCCAGACCGCATCACCTTGCCACTGCTTTGGCTCGGCCTCATCGCAGCCGCTGCCGGCCAAGGGCCAGCGCCCGCAAGCGCAATCCTGGGCGCTGTCATTGGGTACCTAACCCTCGACGCCCTGAACCGGATCGCTCGGCTATTGACGGGGCAGGACGGCATGGGCGGCGGGGATATGAAGATGGCGGCGATGATGGGCGCTTGGCTGGGGCCAGAAGCCCTTGCGGTCGCCCTGTTCATCGCCTGCGCCAGTGGTGCGGCTTACGGCGTCGCCATGCGCCTGATGGGTTCAAGCGGGAGCGCTCTCGACGATACCGATGTTCCCGAGGGCGCAATGCCCTTTGGTCCATGGCTGGCTTTAGGTGCAGCGATCCTGGCACTTTGGCCAGAGGTCGCGGACTTCGCGATGCAATGGGTGCTTTACGGCAGCTATTGAGGCGGCGGCGCAAAGACTGGCAGCGGCGCAGAATATTCAAGCGCAATACCATCAGACCGCTGCAATGCGCCCGTACCTTCAGATGGCCGCGTGTTGAGTTGGGCGTCCTGCTGCGGCTGGCGCGGCCGAATAGGCATTGCTGTCGCCGTTTGTTCAATCGGCGCAGGCTCCCGAATATCAGCGACGAAATCACCACTTGGCGCGAAGCCCGTTAGGACACGACTACCAATGGGCTTATCGCCATAACGGTATTCCAGCCGCACATAATTGCGGACCTCTGGCGCATACCACCAGCGTTCAAAACCCGTCCAGCCGGTTTCAGGATTGCGGGTGCGCATGACGATGACATAGCAGTCAAAGTCACCCGCAGGCACGCTGATGCGTTCCTTGCTCTCAACGACCCAAGATGTCGAATGCACACGGGTTTTACCATTGGCGGTGAATTCCCGCGTGAACACCAGCGGCGCGCCAGAATTCAGCGTTGCCGCCGCGCTGACCGGGATCGACCGATACACCACAGACCGCACTGTCGTAGCCGATTGCGCATCCTGACGGAGGAAGCCTTTGCGGCTGAACCATTGCTCTGGTTCATCCGTCCGCCGGAACGACGTAACGCCGCCATCCGCCTGCGCCACTGCAAGGCCGTAGCCGTCACTATAGGTCCAGGTGTCGCCGACCTGCCAGACAGGGGCGGCGACTGTCAGCACTTCAGAAGATTGCGCCGCCGGGCGCGCGTCACTTGCACTTGGCCCCTCCTTCAGGGCAACGCAGCCGCTTAGCCCAATCGCAGCAACAAGTGCCGCGGCGGATACAGTCCAACTTAACTTCCCGCGAGCCATTTGCCCTCCGATACTGATCCTTTGAGATCAATCTGGCGCTCATAAATCATGGCCGGCAGCCAAAAACTGCTTACGGCTTTAGAGGATGTCATGGCGCGCACTTGCAGGCGGCCCTCATCCAGAATGCGGGCTTGCATGGTGATCCGATTATCTTGGGCTGCCGCCGAAACTTCAGACGGGCTGAATGCCTCGTGCCGTACCAGTTCCGCCCGCTGCGAGGAGATCGCGGTATCAACAGCAGACATTACATCTTTGCGAAATTCAGCCACGTAGAAATGCTCGTGCGCAAGCGGGCCAGCAAACGCCAGCACGAGCAGGCCAAGGCCAATTGCCCATCCGCTTGCCCGCGCTGTTTCCTTCAGCATCGCCAGTTGGAAGGCGGTTTTGCTGCTCCCCGCCATTAGGATTCGTCCTCTTCCAACTCAGAGAGGAGGCGAAACGGTCGGCTGGTGGTCCGCACTTCAGCGTCTGGATTAGCCAGCATGCTTTCGCTCGCCCGGTCCAGAGTGCGCCTGCGCGACGCCACATAATCTGGCGTGCCAAGGCGGGTCGCGATATCGCTGCCGAATGGGCCAGCTCCTTCAACAATGCGCGGCGTAATGAAGAAAATTGTTTCAGACAACGCGCTGCTGGCGGTGTTTTCTTTGAACAGACGCCCAAGCACCGGCACGTCTTTCAGGCCCGGCACGCCAGATTCCCGCTCGCGTCGTTCATCATCGAACAGGCCGCCAATAATGTATGTGCCGCCATTCGGCACCAGCACTTCGGTTTGAACCTCCTGGGAGCGCACGTCGATCTGTCCGAACACACCCGCGCCCGGTGCCGAATTGATGGCATTCAAGTTCAAACGGATCAGATTTCCCTCACCAAGGGCAATCGCGGGGACGATAGACGGCGTGATCTCAAGCGTTAGCCCAGTTTCAATCTGCTCCAAGCTTTGGCCCTGGTCGCCGCCAGCATCCACCTGCACGAAAACATCCTGGGATCGTGTGATCCGGGCCGTGCGGTTATCCAATGTCACCAGGCGCGGGGCCGAGAGCACCTGCGCTTTGTTTTCTTCCGCCAGCGCCTTCAATTGCACCTGCAGAATGCTTGATGCACCGCGCACAACGAAGGCCGCAATCGTGCTGGATGCACCAACTGCGGGAAGCAGAGACAGGGCGTTCAAGCCATCGGAATCAAATAGATTGGCCGCGTCATTACCGACCTGCCCACCGCTGCTACCAGTATCCCCGGCAGCGCTGCCATTGGCATTACCGCGCTGGGTCGCGGAACCCCTGAGCGCTACACCCAATTCCTCTGCCACGCCAAGGCTGGCCGTCGCGATAATCACCTCAATCTCAATCATCTTCAGCGGCTGATCGAGTTCGCGGATAACCTGGGCAATCGTGGCCACGTCGCCCGGGCTGCCGCGCACGATGACGGAATTGGTGCGGCGATCAATCGAAATACGGGGACGGGCCAATTGTGAGACCCGGCGTTCGAATGCAGCGTCGGTTTCACCAGAACGTGCAGCAGCTGAATCCCCGTCGCCACCAATGTTCAGGTCGCCAATGATCGCTTTCAGCGTATCGGAGATGCCCGGCACTGTGACGGACCGGCCATGAAACTGCCGCGTCGTTTCACCCACACTGGCAAATCGCAGCGGGATCACGCGGACTTTGGCGTTGGCGATCTCAGCATAGGTATCCGCTTCCAACTGGTCGCGACGCGCCGCCTGCTGTTGCTTGATCGCTGCCTGATCCGTCTCGATACGAAGGGATGCCGCTGTTTCGACCTGATTGATCAGAGCGGTGATTTCCTTCACCCGGTCGGACCGGCCCTTAAGGGAAACGGTATTCGTCGCGGCATCAAACGCGACGCCTTCCAGACCAAGCCCAAACCGGACCAGCATTTCTCTCAGCGCCGGATAGCGGGTATGCGTCAGCGCGATAAAAACCCGCTCCGGCGGATCGAAATTCACGGCGGCGTCTTTGTAGACAGTAACCGTGCGGGTATCCGCATTATATTCATATGCCAGCCCGCGCTCAGTCATGAGCTGCTCAAACGCCTGGCCCGGGCGCACTTTATCGAACCGGAGCGAAATTGGCCCTTCAACCCCAGGCCGGAAAATCGCCGAAAGCCCGTTGGCCCGCAGCAAAGAGCGCAGGATAGATCGCACGTCGTCATCAACCGAAGTACGGCTAAAACGGACATCTGGGCGCCACGGGATTGTGTCTGCAAAAGCGGGTGCAGACAGGCCCAATAACGCGATGGCCACGATGAGCTGCGCACATTTTCGCCGCAATCTCCATGCAACGATCCGCGCCAGCGTGTGTTTAAGGTCTAACAACATAGGCTGGATAGAACGCCTGCCGTGGTTAACGTCGCCCTAAGCGGGACGCGCGAATTACCAACAGGCAACGGTTTGCGCCCTGATCCAAGGGCGCCTATATCGGACTGCACATTCGGCCCCGCTTGCGGGTCCATTAGGGAGAGAATTGATGTTTAAGCGCACACTTGCCATGGCTTTGGCCGGAATGGCGTTCGCAGCGGCAGGCGTCGTCGCACCGCACGCGAAAGCAGACTATGCCGAAGCGAAAGACATCGTTGATAGCAGCACAATCACAATTCAGCGGCTGATCCGCAGCCCTGAGACACCGCAGGTCAAATCTTTGCTGGCGCGCGCTAAGGGTGTCCTGATTTTTCCGCAAATTCTAAAAGGTGCGTTCTTCATTGGCGGTGAAGGCGGGTCGGGCGTGATGATGTCCAAATACGCGAATGGCGCATGGAGCTATCCTGCCTTCTACACCATGGGCTCCGTCAGCTTCGGTCTGCAGATCGGCGGGCAATCTTCTGAAGCCGTGCTGCTGATCATGACCCAACGTGGCCTGGATTCCATCATCAATGACCAGGTGAAGTTGGGCGCGGATATCAGCGCTGCGGCTGGCCCCGTCGGCATCGGTACAGAGGCCTCCACCACCACAGCGACCGGTGCGGATATCTACGTATATTCGCTCAACAAAGGCCTGTTCATTGGCGCAGCGCTTGAAGGTGCTGTGATCGCTAAGCGCAAGGATTGGAACCAAGTTTTCTATAAGGGAGACTATACACCAACCCAGATCGTGCGTGAGAACCGGGCTTCAAACCCTGATGCAGATACCCTTCGCGCTGCCGTTGAAGCGGGCGCGTAAGTCTAAAGCGACCGGGCTGCGGCGAGGGTCAGGTTGCCATACCGGTCCACCGTCGCAGCCCACCTTGGCGGCAGCACCGTCGTTGATGTCTTTTCGGTTATGATGGCGGGGCCCTGAAGGGTATCCCCAGGCTGCAAGCCTTGGCGGTCAAACCGCATAGTTTCAATAGCCCCACCTTCTGTGAAATACACTTTACTAGTGCCTGTATGCGCACGCTCATCCACAGGCAGATCGCTCTGCACCTCTATCTGAACCGGACTTGATTTAACCCCATCGACCGTTGCGATGAGGCGACAGTTGACGATTTCCACCGCGCGCTCGCGAATGTCATAACCATGCTCCATGGCATGCGCTGTGTGGAACCGCTCAATAAAATCATCAAGCGACAAACCCTCCTCCACATCGACAGCGGCCTCGAAGCTCTGGCCTTGATAGCGCGCTTCAACGATACGGCGACGGAGGCGGCAAGTTGGGTCCGGCGTTTCCGACGTAAGCCACGGGTCAGCGTCTGCTGTCATCGCCACAAACGCTTTGTCCGCAGCGTCCCATCCAGCCCCATCTGCCGGTGCCAGCACCGTGCGCACGAAATCCATGGCGGGATCAGACATAAGAATGCCGCGCGCACAGAGCGTGCCCGGTGCCAGCGGTATAATAACGGCAGGGCAGCCTGCTTCCGCAGCCACATCAGCCGCCACCAGCGGCCCTGCACCGCCATAGGCGATTAAGGCCATTTCGCCCAGGTCATAGCCGCGCTCACTCGTTGCAGCCCGAATAGCCCGGGCGATATTGGCAACCGCCACGCGCAGCACGCCTGCGGCTGCCGCCTCAACGCCAAGGCCAAGCGGTGCCGCCACTTGCCCCTGAATAACTGCCCGCGCTGCCGTTGCATCCAGCCCCTGCGCACCTTCCACAAGTCCAGCCGCTGCACTGAGCCTTCCCAGCGCCAAGTTCGCATCTGTCAGTGTCGCTCGCTTGCCGCCCAGGCCGTACGCGGCAGGGCCAGGGTCTGCGCCCGCGCTCTCTGGGCCGACTTTCAATCCACCTGCCGTATCCACCGTCGCGATTGACCCACCGCCTGCGCCGATCACGGTAATATCGAGACTGGCTGCACGGACTGGATAACCCGCAACATCCCGTTCTGCCGTGACACGTGCGGCACCTTCCGCGATCAAGGCGATATCGGTTGAAGTGCCGCCAACATCGAATGCGGCAACATTGGGATATCCAGCCGCTGACGCAATCGCGGCAGCCGCCGCTACTCCAGCCGCTGGGCCAGATAAGCATGTGCGGACAGGTTCAGCAGCCGCTGTATCTAGCGTCATCAACCCGCCGCCGGAATGCACCATATAAGGCGGCGGCTGGATGCCAATGTCGGCCACACGCCGCTGCACCTCACCCAGATATTTCGCCATGCGTGGGCCAACGAACGCATTCAGGACGGTTGTTGAGGTACGCTCAAACTCACGGAATTCTGGCGAAACTTCGTGGGAGCAGGTTATGTACGCATCCGGCAGCAATCCTCGCACAATCGCCGCTGCTTGCTTTTCATGAGCCGCATTCCGGTAGCTGTGGAGGAAGACAATTGCGACAGCCTCAACGCCATCAGCCGCAAGCGTAATTCCAGCGGCATTCACAGACAGCGCATCAAGCGGCGTCAGCACCGCCCCTGTTTGATCTAACCGCTCCGGGACTTCAAACCGGCGACGGCGCGGGGCGAGGGGCGGCGGGCGGGTTTCGCGGTAATCATAGAGATTCGGCCTGGTCTGGCGGGCGATCTCCAGCACATCGCGAAAGCCCTGGGTCGTGATAAGGCCAGTGCGCGCGCCCTTCCGCTCAATCGCCATATTGGTTGCGACTGTGGCCCCATGACCAATCCAATCCACCTGGCTCGGTTCCACGTCCGCCAATGCAAGTAATTCGCGCAGACCTGTCTCAATCGCTTCCGACGGATCGGCGGGCGTTGAAGGCGTCTTGTGATGCACCGCACGCGCGCCCTGCAACAGAGTGAGGTCCGTAAACGTGCCGCCAACATCAATACCGATTCTGATCATACGCGCCCCACGATCTCGCCATGATCTAAGCCTATCGCAATGGACCAAAGGGCGGAATGGCACCTAATTTTGCGGCTAATCCGTTTGTCCATTCGCATTCCTGAAATCCGTAGGTATGGTGGCGACCATGAGTAAGAATTCTATCCAAACGGCCATCGCGGAAGCGGATGGGCTGATTAAAGCTGGGCGTCATAGGCAAGCGGATATGCTGCTGTCCTCCGCCATCATGACCGCCTCGAACGCCCCGGCCCTTCGGCGGCGGCTTGGAATCTTGCGTGCACAGCAGATGGATTATCCAGGCGCACGGCGAGAGCTCGAGGCCGCAGCGTCATTGGCACCGAACAATGCATCCGTCCTACAGCCGCTCGCATTCGTTTACGATCGCATGGACCTGCCCGTGCTAGCGCGGGCCGCAGCGGAAAGACTGCTGGAAGTCGCCCCTGATAATTCCGCAGCGTTCAGCTTGCTCGCAGGCATGGCGAAGCCGGGTGAAGATCATTCGACTATGCTCGACGGCATCACACGCGCCATCTCGCGCACAGAAACGCGAGCTAATGATAAAGCCCGCTTAGGATTCGCAGGCGGACGTTTGGCCCACCTAGCTGGTGATCCGGCCCGCGCATTCGCATTTTTCGAATCCGCGAACCAAGCCCATACCGCCCAGGATGATGCCGCAGGACGTGCAGCCCTTGCCAATCGCTTGATCAACGCGTTCAGCAAAGTCAGCTGGCCAGACTTTCAGCCCCGCGCCCAGCTCATCCTGCTGACAGGCGCTCCCGGCTCTGGCTAGGCATTCCTGGCGGACGTTGTTGCCAGCCATCCTGATGCAGTCTTGGCGACAGATATTGGCCCGCTGGCCGAGGCCGTCGTTGGCCTGAAAGACCGCTCCGGGTCTTCGGATTCGTTCCCAGAATGCGTCGCCGCTGCATCAGCAGAGGTTTGGCAGGCAGCATCAGATGCGATGTTTGCGGACCTCATGGCGGACTATGGCGAGGCGAAAGTCTACGTTATGAGCGCCCCCGCAGCCTTCCTGCAAGCCGGTGCTGCTGCTGCACTGGCACCTGGTGCGGTCATCGCAGAATTGCGCCGCACACCAATGGCCTATGCGCTTTCAGGCTTTATGCGGCATGAGGGGGCCAACGCCGCCTACAGCTATTCAGCAGAAGGACTTGGCCGCCTGTTCCGAACCACAGAGGCGCTCAGCGCATTTTGGGACGGTGCCTTGCCACATGCGCCGATCACTGTGACGGATAGTGAACTCATCCATGCGCCAGAAGCAGCGGCGGCTAGAGTTTTGGCGGCGGGTGGCTTGGCCATCGATTCTGATTGTGAAGCGCAGATTGAGGCCGTAGCGCCTGCCGCGCGCTTCGCGGATGACATCGGTTTGGATGGATGGCGGGCTTACGCCCCGCATTTAGGCGTATTTCGGGATGCGCTTTGGCCCCAAACGCCATAAATTTCTTCATCTAATGAGGAAACTGGCTATTTCGGCGCTGAAAAGCCATATTCCTGCCATGAGAAATGATAATTATAGCCTCAACAACTTAGTCCTAGGAGCGAACGCGATGCACCGATGCGCGCTTTTGTTTGTGGGGCTGGCGGTCTTGGCTGTCTCTGGCTGTGAACCCACAGTGAAATTATCAGCCCCGGATAAGCCGATCGTTATCAATCTGAATGTCAAGATTGAGCGTGAGGTTCGGGTTAAGGTCGAGCGCGAGATCGATGACGTGATTCGCGAGAATAAGGAGATATTCTAATGCTCCGCATGCGGTTTTCCCTTGCGGCCCTGGCCGCAGTATTCCTAGCAGCGGCCCTGGCGTTTTCATCGCCGAGCCCGGCTGTCGCCATTGATTTGCAATCAGCACGCTCTGGCGGTTTAGTTGGCGAAACCTTGTCCGGCTATGTGGCCCCTGTCACAAGCCCATCAGGCGAGGTGTCCAAACTCGTGGCCGATGTGAACGCGGCCAGGCGCGCTGAATATATCAAGCTCGCCAAGCGGAATAATGTGCGCGTCGAGGAAGTCGCCGCATTAACCGCGCAGCGCATCATTGATTCGCTCCCAGGCGGTGCCTATTTCCAAGCGACAAGCGGCGGATGGCGGCGTAAGTAACGGGCGGCGTAGAGCGCCTGTTACGGGGGGATTTCGAATATGCAGATGGATGCGCTGAACAGCGTGGACGATGTGCGTGCGCTGCTGGCCAGTGGCCGCTACGTCTCAGATGACAGCTTGGCGACGGCGCTCTACCTGTCGCTGAAGCTTGGTCGGCCATTATTTCTGGAAGGCGAAGCTGGCGTTGGCAAAACCGAGATTGCCAAAGTCCTTTCGGATACGCTTGGCCGCCGTTTAATCCGCCTCCAATGCTACGAAGGCCTCGATATCGCATCCGCTGTGTACGAGTGGAACTATCAGCGCCAAATGATCGAAATTCGCGTGGCCGAGGCGGCTGGTGCCACAGACCGCGATACACTTGGCGGCGATATCTTCAACGAACGCTTCCTGATTGAGCGCCCGATTCTGCAGGCCATGCGCCCGCACCCCGAAGGTCCGCCAGTTCTGCTGATTGATGAACTTGATCGCGCTGATGAGCCATTTGAAGCCTTCCTGCTCGAAGCATTGTCTGAATTCCAGGTGACGGTGCCAGAGATCGGCCCGATTAAGGCCGCAGCACCGCCGCTGGTTATCATTACGTCCAACCGCACCCGTGAAATCCACGACGCCTTAAAGCGCCGCTGTTTCTACCATTGGGTAGATTTCCCAACCGCTGCCCGTGAACTGCAAATCCTGGCGCTAAAAGCGCCCGATGCGAATGAAGACCTATCCCGCCAAATCGTGACATTCGTGCATCGCCTGCGCGCCATGGATATGTTCAAGCAGCCGGGCGTCGCCGAAACCATCGATTGGGCAAATGCGCTGATGCAGTTGAACGCCATCGCCCTTGAGGCGGATACCGTTTCAAACACGCTCGGCGTATTGCTGAAATATCAGGATGACATCCAGAAGCTCCAAGGTGGTGAGGCCAAGCGGATTCTGGATGAAGTGCGCCAGGAACTGGCGGCGGCTGACTAATGCTGGACGAGCCCGCAAATGTGCTGCGGGAGCCCGCGTCTGAGGATGGCCGACTGGCGGAAAACGTCGCCCATTTCGTCCGTGCCCTCCGCCGTGCTGGGCTGCCGGTCGGGCCAGGGCATGTCCTCAGAGCGGTCGAGGCGCTTCGCACAATCGATATCATGGACCGTGAAGAATTTTATTGGGCGCTGCATGCCAGCCTGATCACGCGGCAAGGCCAGCGCGAAGTTTTCGACCAAGCGTTCCATATGTTCTGGCGCAGCCCAGACTATCTTGAGCGCATGATGGGCATGCTGCTGCCGACGCTGAAGGTCGAAGACGAAGCGCCCGCAGACAAACGTGAACTTTCCCGCCGTGTCGCCGATGCACTGGCCCCTGCCCCACCGCAAGCGCCAGAGGGTAAGCCACAGGAAGAGCTTGAAGTCGATGCATCGATGACGTTCTCGACCAGCGAGGTCCTGAAAACTATCGATTTCGACAGCATGTCGGCAGATGAGGAGGCCGCCGCCAAACGCGCCATGGCCCGCCTCACCCTGCCCTTGCAGGACTTACCAACGCGCCGCTTTCGTCCCGATGCAGACGGACGCCGTGCCGACCTCCGCGCCAGTTTACGCTCAGCACTTAGGGGCGGGCCCGGCGTCATTCCTTTGAAGCGCAAAACGCCGCGCACCCGCCCGCCACCCCTGGTCGCACTGTGCGATATCTCAGGCTCTATGGCCCGATACTCCAGGATGCTGCTGCATTTTCTGCACGCGCTGAGCTCAGACCGGGACCGCGTCCACAGCTTTGTATTCGGCACCCGCCTAACAAATGTCACCCGCCATCTGCGCGGGCGCGACGTTGATTTGGCACTGGAGCAAGTGGCAAAATCCGTGGACGATTGGGAAGGCGGCACCCGCATCGGCTGGTGTCTGGAGCGCTTCAACAAGGAATGGTCCCGCCGCGTATTGGGCCAGGGTGCAGTTGTTCTGCTGATCACGGATGGCCTTGATCGCGAGTCTAACGAGGTGCTCGCGGCGGAAGCAGAGAGGCTTGCTAAATCGTGCAGAAGGCTTATCTGGCTAAATCCGCTTTTGCGCTATGATGGGTTTGAGCCGAAGGCTGGCGGCGTGCGCGCAATCCTTCCACATGTGGACGAATTCCGCGCGACGCATAACTTAGAGAGCTTGGAGGCGTTGGCAGCTGCATTGAGCGGCCCAGCGCCTGTACTTGGGGCAAGAGGAGCAGATCAATGGCTGCGACAGATGTAACGTCCACGATAGGACCAGCGGAAACACACGAAATTATTGGCCAAGCACAAGTTTGGCGACGCGCCAAGAAAGGCGTGGCCATTGCGACGGTGGTCTCCACCTGGGGCTCCAGCCCCCGCGCAATTGGCTCACAACTGGTCGTGAATTCGGACGGCGCATTCCTGGGCTCTGTGTCCGGCGGTTGCATTGAAGGCGCTGTCGTCACCGAAGCGTTAGATGTGATTGAGGACGGCAAACCCCGGATGCTGGATTTCGGCGTCACGGACGCACAGGCCTGGGAAGTTGGTTTGGCATGCGGCGGCAAAGTCGAAGTGTTTGTTGAACGGGTTGGCCAATGAGGTCCAAAACACTTGATAGGCTAGCGACCCTTGCCCAGGAAAAGCAGCCAACCGCACGGGTCGTCCGCATCTCTGACGGTCGGGAAACGCTTGTACGCCCGGACCGGGTTGAAGGCGACCTTGATGCGCCGTCAGACGTCATTGTAGCAGCCCGCGAAGCCCTTCGGAGCGACCGGTCCGGCATGGTCCCGCACGGTAATGAGCGGTACTTCATCCATGTGCATAATCCACCGAGACGGATGATCATCGTCGGTGCCGTGCATATCTCGCAGCCTCTAGTCGCAATGGCGCGGGAGGCTGGGTTCGACGTGACGGTGATTGATCCGCGCGGCGCATTCGCCACCGTCGAGCGGTTTCCTGATGTAACACTGATGGACGATTGGCCGGACGACGCCATGGGTGCCCTTAAGCTTGATACACGCACGGCTGTGGTCACCCTAACCCATGACCCCAAGATTGATGATCCAGCCCTCGCTGCTGCAATGCATTCGCCTGCCTTCTATATTGGCGCGCTTGGCAGCCGCAAAACCCATGCGAGCCGATTGATCCGCCTTCGGGATCAAGGTTTTGATAGCCGCAAGCTTGACCGCATTCACGGCCCCATTGGCCTGAATCTTGGTGGGAGAGCACCGGCAGAGATCGCCGTTTCCATTCTGGCGGAAGCGCTGATGACCCTGCATGGCGGCAGCGTGAAGTGAGGTTCGGGCCGGAACCGGCAAGCGAGGCGGCAGGCGCATATCTGGCCCACTCAATCCGGCTGGACCGCCGGACCTTCAAAAAAGGCCGCCTGCTTTCCGCCGACGACATCAAGGTCTTGGTCGCCGATGGCGTTGGCGAGGTCACTGTCGCGCGGCTTGAAGATAGCGATGTCCATGAAGACAAAGCAGCCGCGCGCCTGGCGGCAGCCTTGGCAGGCAGCGGCCTAAAGATCAGCGCCGCATTCACCGGCCGCGTGAACCTGATTGCGGATTGCAGCGGCGTGCTGACCGTAGACGCTGATTGCATTAACCGCATCAACGCCGTGCATGAAAGCGTCACCGTTGCCACACTTGCCGCTTATGCAGCAGTAAGCCCAAGGCAGATGGCAGCGACGATCAAGATCATTCCGTTTGCAGCGCCGGAATGGGCCGTCGCCGAAGCGGAAGCCATCGCGAGCGCAAGCGCACAAGCCCTCGCCGCCCATCCATACCGCCCAATTCGTGCGGCATTGATCCAATCGACCCTGCCAACGGTGAAACCAAGCGTCCTTGATAAAACCGTGGACGTGACTGCAGCCCGGCTTACAGCGCTTGGCGGCGTTCTCGTTGATGAGCGCCGCGCACCCCACGATGCAACAGCAATCGCCGACGCCATAAAGGCGGCAGATACGGTCGAGGCAGATATCCTGTTAATCGCGGGCGCATCCGCAATCGTTGATCGGGCCGACGCCCTGCCAGCAGGGATCGAGCAAGCCGGCGGCACTGTGCTGCATTTCGGCATGCCAGTTGATCCAGGCAATCTCATTATGCTGGCAGAGCGGAACGGCAAGCCCGTGATCGGCCTGCCCGGCTGCGCGCGCTCCCCCAAATTGAACGGTTTTGACTGGGTGTTGCAGCGATTTGCAGCAGGCGTGCCAGTAACGCCGCAGGATATTCAGGCCATGGGCGTCGGCGGGCTTTTGGCTGAAATCGGCGCGCGCCCATTGCCCCGCGCTGAAGCCACCCGCACGCCCGCAGACACGCAGCACGCCCCCAAAGTCGCTGCCATGGTGCTTGCCGCTGGGCAGTCCCGCCGCATGGGCCAAGCGAACAAGCTGCTGGAAGCGGTTGATGGCCGGGCGATGGTCGTCACCGCCGTTGAAGCCGCGCTGGCGGCGGACGTTTCCAGCGTTACGGTCATCACGGGCCATGAAGCGGATGCGGTGCAGGCAGCCCTTGCAGGCAAACCAGTCCGCTTCGTCCACAATCCGGATTACGCAGACGGCCTCAGCGCATCGCTCAAGACCGCTGCCGCCAATGCGCCAGACACCGCAGATGCCATGATCGTGCTGCTCGGCGACATGCCAGACGTCACCTCTGCCCATGTCGATCGCCTGATCGCTGCATTTAATCCGCTAGAAGGGCGCGCGATTTGCGTGCCGACTGTTGGCGGCAAACGCGGCAATCCCGTGCTTTGGGCCAAGCGATTCTTGGCAGAAATGCTGGCACTGCGGGGCGATGTTGGTGCCAAACACTTGATCGGCCAAAACGAAGATGTTGTGGCCGAGGTCGAGATGGGCGACGCTGGCGTTCTGAACGATGTTGATACGCCAGAAGCGCTCGCCACAGTCAGAACACGCAGCAATTCCGGTTCTGAATAATCTCCGCTAAGATACAGCGAAATATAATGATGAGGATTCTGTTTCATGTCTGAAGGCGTCAATCGCCAGGAAGCCATTCCGGCCCTGCTGGCAGACCATAAATCCGCCCTGATTGTGACCGGCCTCGCTGGGTCCGCCAAAGATATTGGCGCGCTGACAGAAGACGGCGACCACACATTCACCATGGCGGGTGCCATGGGTGGTGCCACTGCCATGGGCCTTGGCCTTGCGTTGGCGCAGCCAGATCGCAAAGTCATCGTGGTGACAGGCGACGGGGAACTTCTGATGAATGTTTCCTCATTGGCGACCGTCGCCGTTGCCAAAGCGCCAAACCTGTCAATCGTTTGCGTCGATAATGGCCATTACCAAGAGACCGGCAATCAGGCGAGCCACACCTCCAGAGGTGTTGATCTTGGCGCTATCGCAGCCGGATCGGGCATCAAAACCTGCCGCACGGTGACGACGATGGCGGAAGTAGAAGACGCCCGCAGCCTGCTCGCCGGTGCCAATGACACCTGCTTCATCCACCTGAAAATTGATGGCACACCGCCACCGGTGTTCAAGCGCGATATGGATGCAGCCAATGTGAAGACGCGCTTCCGAAAAGCCCTGCTCGGCACAGCCTGACCCTTCATGGCGACACAGGCTTATTTCACGTTACTGGCGGACTACAATGCCTGGGCCAATGCCCGGCTCTATGATGCTGCAGCCGAATTGTCAGATACCGACTATCGCAAGGATATGGGTGCCTTTTTCGGCTCCCTGCACAATACGCTGAACCATATTCTTGTGGGTGACCGGATTTGGTTTCAGCGGGTTGAGGGTGCGGGAGATGCGCCAAGAACGCTTGACGCGTTGCTCTTTGAAAATTTCGCAGATCTTCGGACTGCCAGGGAAGCCGAAGACGTCCGCATCAAGAGTGTTATCACTAAACTGAGTGATGCCGCTATCGCAGGAACGTTCGATTACACGAACCTCCGCACTGGTGATCATTTCACGGACCAACCGCTTGCGCCAACGCTGGCCCATATCTTCAATCACCAGACGCATCATCGTGGGCAGGCGCACACATTACTGTCCCAGCTTGGCAGAAATCCGCCAGAACTCGACATCCTTTATTTCATTCGGTGAACCCATTGTGGTCTCGCTAGGTCGCCTTATACTTCCTTGCAGCAAGCGCGCTCGGGGTGTGATTCCCTGGGGCGCACGGGAAGCCGGTGCGGTGGAATTTTCCGCTCAGTCCGGCGCGGCCCCCGCCGCTGTAACGAATGCGGCTGTGTCCATCACGTCACTGGCGACGAGCTGGGAAGGCGGACGCGGTAACCTTCGGAGCCAGAAGACCGGCTTGCGCTAAACCCCTTAACGGAGATGCGGGTGGCGTCTCTCATGGAGAATAAACCTATGCGTATTTTTGCTTCCAGCCTGCTGCTTGCCGCAGTGGCGCTTCCTGCCTATGCCCATCCAGGCCATGAGGCCGGTGCTTTGGGTGCTGCCCACGACATGCTGCACGCATTTGGCGGCCTCGACACGATCGCGCTGATGGCGTTGGTTGCTGTTGGTTTCGTGACGTTCCGCATCGCCAAAGCCGCTAAAGCCCGCCGTTAAACTCGGGCTAAATACCTAAACCCGGCGCTGCCCCTCAGGCAAAGGCTTGTCATCGGCAGCGTCGGGACCCGAATTGGGGCGTTTTTTGCGGATGATAATATCGCCCTCAGGCGTAATCTCCGGCGCTTCATATCCCGGTATAGCGCCAATGAAACGCTCCATCAGATTAAGCGCCCGCTGCATAGCCTCATCAACGCGCTGACCAACGGACGGTTCTTCCGCCCGCGCCGCCGGTGACGCTGCCAAGGCTAGCGCCAACACGGCTACCGCTGCTGTTTTCTTCCACATGCCCGAAATATGGCGATTGAGCGCTTAAAGTCCAAGCGATCTCTCAAAAAAGGCCTTGGTCCGGTCATTCGCCAGCATCCGCATGGCTGGCACATCAGCACTTGCTCCCTCGCGGGCGAATGCGTGGTTGGTGTCCTCATAAACATGGGTTTCAACGCCTGCGATGGGGCCAAGTCCGGCTTCTAGCGCACGCTGAACTGGCAATGGCGTCCAGGGATCAATACCGCCGATATGCAGCAGCATGGGCGTTTTCAGATTGTCGGCCTCTTTCAAGTATCCTTCGATCCCAACGCCGTAATAGCTGACATTTGCATCTGCCGATCCGCGCACGCCGGAGAGATAGGCCAGCAGCCCACCGAGGCAATATCCAGACGTCGCGACCTTGCCAGAACATTCCGACATACCGCGCAAATGCGCCACACAGGCTTCGACATCTTTGGCCGCCAGGTCAACATCCATGCCCTCACGGGTTTTCAGGGCCTGTTCACGATGGCCATCGGTCTCCGGGTCCAATTCAATACCGGGCCGAATTCGCCAGTATAGATCTGGCGCCAACACAATCAGCCCTTGCTCCGCCCAATGGTCAGCAATGCGACGGATGAAGCGATTGACGCCAAACACCTCCATCAGGATTACCACTGCAGGTGCAGGGCCAGTGACATTCTTGGGCATGGCCACATATGCGCCCATGGCACCGTCACCGGTCACAACCTTCGCATTCAGCATGAATTCTCTCCTGTTGTCTTGATCCATTGTTCAAGCGCAGCATAGCGGGAATTTGGAAGCCTGCGCGAGAGGGAGCCGCATCAATGGCCATGCACAATTTCACAGATCTGATCACAGCCTATGCCTGGACATCCCATGATGGCCGCCGGTCTGCAATCGGGAAAAGCATTTGGCAATGGTATGGCAAAACCAAATCCGTATTGGTCATCGACCTCTGCGGATTCAGCAAGAGCTCCACGGATAAGGCCAGCATCCTGGATTTCCTGGCCGTTATCCGCCGCATGCAAGCTGCCGCACGCCCACTGGTCTGGCTGTATGAGGGCGACATTGTGAAGATGGAGGCGGACAATTGCTTCGCCGTATTCGATACCCCGGACCAAGCCGTGATGGCCGCACTTGATCTGGTCAGCGCGTCCGAGACAATTCGCGAAGATGAAGGTCTGGACCTCAGGCTTTGCTGTGGCATTGAGCATGGAGAAATCTTGTACCTGGAAGAAGAAGACTTCTTCGGAATGCCCGTAAATGCTGCGTCCAGACTTGGGGAAGATGTAGCAAACGCAGATGAGGTGCTTGTCGGCCCAGGCGCAGTCGCCGCACTTGCGGGGCATGGGGAAGATTGGACTGTGACGCCGCATCCAGCAGGGACTGTCGCCTTGGAGAGTGAGGTCGTCTGCGTCAAACGCGAATCCACAAAAGCATGAACTTGCAGAATCGGCCCGAACCCTTGATAAATGCCTCCAGACGAAATCGACAAATGGGAGGTCTCACGACCATGCGTAAGATTCTATTGGCGGCTGTCGCCGCCACCGGCCTGCTCGCGACGAGTGTTGCACAGGCGCAGACGCCGACATTCTTCCGGATTGTTTCCGGCAGTGCGGGCGGCAACTACTTCCCGATGGCCGGTCTTTTGGCGAACGCCATCTCTAACCCGCCCGGTTCACGTGCTTGCGATAAAGGCGGCAGCTGCGGCGTCGCTGGCCTGATCGCTATCGCACAGTCCGCCAATGGCTCCGTTGCGAATGTAAACGCGATCCAGTCTGGCGCTGCTGAATCCGGCCTCGCACAGTCCGACGTTGCGTTCTGGGCCTATACCGGCACAGGCGTGTTCGAAGGCAAGGCTCCGCTGAAGAAGCTGCGCGCTATCGCAACGCTCTATCCTGAGCACATTCATGTTGTTCTGCCGAACGATTCCGTGCTGGCAGCGCCAAAGAGCCTGAAAGGCAAGCGCGTTGGCGTTGGCCTCCCAGCATCTGGCGCACAGGTTGGCGCTCTGCTCATTCTTGAAGCCGCTGGCCTCAAGAAGAACGTTGACTACATTGCTGAGGAACTGAACACCTCACAGTCTGCTGAACGCTTGGCCGATGGTCAGCTTGATGCATTCTTGACCGTGACCGGCGCTCCATCTGCCGGCATTGCACAGCTGGCATCTACTGCTGGCATGAAGCTGATGAGCCTGCCGGATCCGATCCAACAGGCCGTTATCGCAAAAGCGCCGTTCTACTTCTCCTCGCCAATTCCACAGTCCGCTTACGAAAGCATGCCTACTGATGTGAGCACGCTGGCTGTTGCAGCGCAGTGGTTGGTGTCTTCTGATCAGTCCGAAGAGCTGGTCTATGGCATCACCAAGGCGCTTTGGAACAAGAACACCCGCAAGCTGCTGGACCGTGGCCACGCCAAGGGCAAAGACGTACAGACAACGTCTGCACTGGACGCCATCGGCATCCCACTGCACCCGGGTGCAGAGCGTTTCTACAAAGAAGCTGGCCTCCTCAAGTAAGCCGCTTCTAGACGATATCGACTAGCGGCCCGGCTGTTCCAATGAGCAGCCGGGCCGTTCTTTTTTGCACGCATTCCGCAGGCATTTCACCATGGCGACAAACGATCCAGCAGGCTCAAATGATAAATCCGTAGGCGCATTCACGCTGACGGAAGAAGAAGCTGCCCGCATTGAAGAGCTTGAAGCGCAATACGACCCGGAAATGAATTTCCGCACCGTGGCGCCGTGGCTTCGAACAGCAATCACCTGGGCACTCGTCCTGCTTGGGCTATATCATTTCTATACCGCTGGGTTCGGCATCCCCCGTGAACAATGGCACAAGGGCATTCACTTGGCTGCCGTGCTCGCACTGATTTTCATGAGCTTCAGCGTACTGCGCCGGAATGACCGCGCGGCGTTGAATGTTAGTCCATTCCGCCCAGGCGGCGTCCCCTGGTATGACTGGGCCTTGGCCTTAGCCGCCCTTGTCGCCGCACTTTATGTGCCCATGACATTCACTGGCATGTCCTGGCCGCTGCAATTGGAAGAAATGAACTTCCGCATCGGCTCACCAACAACATCGGACTTGGTGTTCGGCACCGTCTTAGTCATCGTGGCGCTGGAAGCTGTCCGCCGGGCCATGGGTTGGGTGCTGCCGATTGTTGTGATCTGCTTCATCGCTTACGCGATCTTTGGCTATTTGAGCCCGATCCAAGTTCTCATTATTCCCCCGGCAAGCTGGGGCAATCTGGTCAATCACCTCTACCTGACAACAGAAGGCCTTTATGGCGTTCCGGTGAAGGTGATTTCGTCCATTGTGTTCCATTTTGTTTTGTTCGGTGTTGTTGCTCAGAAAATGGGGCTAGGGCAGTTCTTTATTGAACTGGCGCAAGTGGTCGCCGGGCGTTTGTCCGGTGGTCCAGCGAAAGTATCCGTGCTGTCATCATCCCTCTTTGGCACGATCTCCGGCTCTTCCATCGCGAATACCGTTACAACCGGCTCCCTGACCATTCCCGCCATGAAACGCATCGGCTACCCGCCGCATTTTGCAGGTGCTGTTGAAGCGGCATCATCCACTGGCGGGCAGATCACACCACCAATCATGGGTGCCGCCGCCTTCCTCATGGTCGAGTTTCTGGAAATTCAGTACACGACGATTATTCTGGCAGCCGCCACACCAGCGCTCATGCACTACATCGCCGTACTCGCGATGGTGCATTTTGAAGCCAAGCGCCTTGGTATTAAGGGCTTGTCACGCGAAGAAGTGCCCAGAATTCTTGATGTGCTGAAGCGTGGCGGCCATACGGCTGTGCCGCTGGTCATCCTGGTTTACGTGCTGTTTGCCGGATACACGCCATATCTAGCGGCGTTCTGGGGCATTACCAGCGCTATCGCTATTGGCTGGCCAAGAATGGCGGCAGGTGCGGCTGTCCTGGTCGCTCCGTTCATATTCTTCGACGTGGTCCAGCTGAAACTTGATCCTGTAACGCTCAGCCTGTTTGCCGCTGCATTGGCAATTGGCGCATTACGGTGGTCCAAGCAACTCCGGTGGAATTCGTTGAAAGACGCGTTCGCTATGGGATCGAAATATGCGCTTGCTGTGGGTGCAGCCGGTGCTGCGGTCGGCATCGTTGTTGGTGTCATTACGCTGACCGGCGTCACGTTCCGGCTTGGCTTTATGGTGACCCAGGGGGCGTTGGAAACCGTTGATTCCATCCAGGCAATGTTCAGCTTCCTACCATTCAACCTGATCGGTGATGGCTCTACCGGCCCATCGCTGTTCGCCGTTGATGAAGCGACGCTGTTCATCTCCCTGCTCTTCATCGCCATTTCCTGCGTGCTGATGGGGGCCGGGTTGCCGACGACGGCGCTCTACATCATGCTACAGGCGATCGCGACACCTGCCCTGGCGAACCTAGGCGTGGAGCCATTGGCGGCGCATTTGTTTGTGCTGTACTACGGCGTCCTGGCGGATTTGACGCCGCCAGTCTGCGTCTCAGCTTATGCCGCTGGTGGCATCGCTGGTGCCAATCCGTTCAAGACCGGTACCACCGCGTTCCGACTGGGGAATGCCAAAGTCATGGTGCCGTTCGTGTTCGTCTACGCGCCAACTATGCTGATCGTCATCGGAGACTTCGACATCCTCGAATATCTCTCAGTCGTCGGAACCTGTATCGCAGGCATCATGCTGCTCGGTGCCGCCCTAACCGGGTTCATGATTGCGCCTATGGGCATGATCTGGCGCCTGATCCTGGCGGCATCCGCCATCATGATGGTCGCCCCAAGCTGGTCGTCAAACTGGTGGGGCCTCGCCTTATTGGCGCCTGTCGCAGTGCAACAATTCTTGGCGCGAGGTAAGCAGGCGCCTATACCGGCTGCATGACAGCGAATCCAACACCGACACGGCGGTCTTTCTTAGCCGAAACAGCGCCTATTGCACTCGCGGCGGCGGCGGTCTTGCTGTTTTTCGGCTGGACGCTGCCGATGCTGAACGTCACGAGCTTCTGGGTGTTCACTGACACCCATTCCGTGATCGGCGGCATTGCGCGGTTTTGGCAGGAGGGCGACTGGCTGCTTTTGGCGGCGATTGGTGGATTTGCTGTGCTCTTTCCCGCCGCCAAAATCCTGGTGGCGGGCTGGGCGGTCGTAGATCCATCCGGTGCGCGATCAACACTCAAACTGGCCGCCGCCATTTCGAAATGGTCCATGTTGGATGTGTTTGTGGTGGCACTCGTGGTGCTTACCGTGAAGTCGACCGCCGTTGCAGACGCGAGCGTTGGCCCTGGCGCCTGGTGTTTTGCGGGCGCTGCGATCCTCTCTTCGCTGGCTATTGCAGGTTTGGCCAAACGCCATATGCCACGCGACAGCGCCGCACCCAGAACCGCTCTAAACACCCTATCCAAGGCGGGGCGGATCACGAACGAAAGCGCAAACGCGGCAACGATTGTCATTCCCGCACTTTGGATTGGTCTGATTATCGGTGCCGGGTTCCTCGCCGTACCAGCCATATTTGCAGGGGACGAAGCCGGGCGCCCATTTGCATACACCGCCGCCGCCCGGGTTTTTGAAAGGCTGGCTTTTGCGGAATGGGGCTTGGCAGCGCTAACGGTCATTGCCCTTGTAATTCTGAAAAGCCCCAAACGGCGCACAGTCGCGGCAGCTATGTTGATCGCGATCCTGACGGTGCAGGCGATCTGGCTCCAGCCAGAATTGGCTGAGCGCGCCTATGCACTTTCAGTAGGGCGAGATGTCCCCCCCTCCCCCGCCCATGCAATTTATGCCGGGTTGGAGGTATGCAAGCTGGCATGGCTGATAGGCTTGGCCGTTGCCGGATGGCGGGCTTTTAGCGCGGGGCGCAATCCGCAAGCTTAATCTCGCCAGAATTCAGCAGCTTGTTCCCGTCAAACCCACTGAAATCCTTGCCCACCAGCGCTTTGTAATCGAACAGTGCAACGTTCACAGGTTTCAATGCCTGCAAGGTTTGCATCGTGCTGGCGACAGCCACATCAGCCCCGGCATAAACGACACGGAACTGCTTCGTTACGGCAGGCCAACGGCCATCGCCTGTGTGATTGAAGACTGCGACGGAAACCTTGCCCGTTCCCCAGTCCAGCCACGCTGCATGCACGCCCAGGCCATCACAGGCACCTTCGCCCATGACACTCGCACGGGCAGCTGGCGACGCAAGCATCAGTGCCAGAACGGCGGGGATAGCAAGGGTAAGGCGGCGGATCACCGGGTTTGCATCCAATCTGCGAGGGCCGCACCAATCTCATGCGGGCTGTCTTCCTGAATAAAGTGGCTACCCTTCACTGTGACCTCGCGCTGATTTGGCCAAGTCCGGCAGAACGCCCGTTGCGCGCCGATTAGAATGGCACCCGGCTCAGCCTTGATGAAGAGCTTGGGGAAGGACGTATCCTTAATCCAATCCGCGTAGGCTTGAACAATCTGCACAACATCCTCTGGCGCGCCCTCAATCGGGATCTGGCGCGGCCATGTCAGAGTAGGGCGGCGATCTTCGCCTGCCTCCGCAAAGGGGCGGCGGTATACGGCCATTTCAGCATCACTCAAGCCCCGCAGGACGGACCCGGGCAATACCTTCTCCACAAAAATATTCTTCTCCAGCACCATCGCCTCGCCAGCGTCAGACCGGAAGCCTTGGAAGACCGGCGTTGCCTGTGGGCTCCATTCACTCCATTGAACGGGGCGGACGATGCCTTCCATGTAACAAATGCCCGCGATTGCATCCGGGTGACGGTGCGCCCAGTCAAACCCAAGCGCCGAGCCCCAGTCATGGATGACCAGCGTCACATTCTCCGTAACGCCAAGGGCAGCCAGAAACCCATCAAGATAGTCACGATGTTCGACGAAGCGATATCGGTCTGGGCCGCTATTGGGCAACTTATCTGAATCACCCATGCCAATAAGGTCAGGCACAATGATGCGGCCCATTTCCTGCACATGCGGCCAAACATTGCGCCACAGATATGATGATGTCGGGTTGCCATGCAGAAACACGATGGGCGCGCCATTCGGGTCGCCCGCTTCGGTATAGGCCATACGTTGGCCCATAATCTCTACAAACGCTTTTGCCGGTTCTGTCGTGTCGAACATATGCCTCTATCCAATGCGGCTTTCTCGCTCAGCATTCTAGCATAGCCATCCGCGCTTGACAGATTGGGCCTAAGCCCCCTTCTTTCAAACGAATAAGACGATTATGTGACAAGCAAACATGAAGGATATCAGGCAATGACGCGGGCGTTCGTATTTCCGGGGCAAGGATCGCAGGCAGTCGGTATGGGAAAGGCTTTGAGTGAGGCGTTTCCAGCCGCGAAAGAAGTGTTTCAGGAGGTGGATGATGCGCTTGGTCAAAACCTTTCCAAAATGATGTTTGAGGGTCCAATGGAAGACCTGACGCTGACCGAGAACACCCAACCAGCCCTGATGGCTGCCAGTGTCGCAGTGATGCGCGTGCTGCAGTCCGAAGGCGGGATTGAAATTGCGGACAAAGCGAAATTCATCGCGGGCCATTCGCTTGGCGAGTATTCCGCCCTTGCCGCCGCTGGCGCACTCGACCTTGCGGACACCGCTCGGCTGCTAAAGCTCCGCGGCCAGGCAATGCAGACCGCCGTTCCTGCCGGTGAAGGCGCGATGGCAGCACTGCTTGGTCTTGAGCTTGAACCCGCGCTCGAAGCCGCCGCTGAGGCCGCAGAGGGAGACGTATGCGAAGTTGCTAACGATAACGCGCCGGGCCAAGTGGTTGTCAGTGGCGCAAAAGCAGCCGTGGAGCGCGCAATTGACATCGCCAAAGGCAAAGGTGCCCGCCGCGCGATCCTACTGCCCGTTTCCGCACCATTCCATTGCTCACTTCTGCAACCGGCCGCAGACGCTATGGCGAAGGCTTTCGAGACGACGAACATGGCCGCCCCCGCAGCACCATTGATGTCCAACGTGACAGCAGCACCCGTTGCAGCACCGGACGACATCAAGAGCCTGCTGGTTCAGCAGGTCACAGCGACCGTCCGCTGGCGGGAATGCGTGCTCGCCATGCGCGCCGCTGGGGTCGAGGAGCTTGTTGAGATTGGCTGCGGCAAGGTCCTGTCTGGCATGGTCAAACGCATCGACAAGGAAATGACGGCCCGCAATGCCGAAACGCCCGCAGATATCGAAGCACTACTCGCAGCACTTTAGGCCGTCTTTCCACCCAGAAACGAATGAGGCCCCGGATCATCGCTGATCCGGGGCCCGCACATTCAGATAGTCAGAACTTCATTTAGAGAATGATGAAGTCCCCAGCGTCGAGTGCGTTAACGCCAACGTTCTGCAAGCGGATCGTATCGCCTGCGCCGAGGTCAATAACCGTATCAACGCCGTCCTGAGTTGTCGCAGCCAGCACCGCGTTGAAGTCCGCGAAGCCACTGTTGTCGAGACGGATGTGGTCGATGTTGACTTCGAAGTCCGTGATCACGTCAACGCCCGTAGCGATAGCAACATTGAACACGAAGAAGTCACCGCCGGTACCGCCGGTCATCGTGTCGTTACCTTCGCCACCGCGCAGGATGTCACGACCGCCTTCGCCGCTCATCTGGTCATCACCACCAAGGCCGACAAGAAGATCGTCGCCTTCGCCAGCAAACATCGTGTCATCACCAGCGCCGCCGTTCATGCGGTCATTGCCGCCATCGCCGGTCATGAAATCCGCACCATCGCCACCAGCCATGAAGTCAACGCCTTCGCCGCCGAACATCTGGTCGTCGCCAGCGCCGCCATTCATACGGTCAACACCGCTGTCGCCAGCCATGAAGTCGTTGCCAGAGCCGCCAATGATCGTGTCATTGCCATCATTGCCGAACAGCAGATCGTTATCGCTGCCGCCATTGATGATGTCGTTGCCGGAGCCACCACTGATCTGGTCATCGCCATCATTGCCGATCAGACGATCATCGCCTGCTTCGCCATTAACCTGGTCATTGCCGCCGCTACCAAATGCGCGGTCATTGCCATTGCCGCCAACGATCAGATCGTCACCGGTCTGGCCGTTCATGACATCGTCGCCTTCAGCGCCGAACAGCTGGTCAATCCCTGCCCCGCCAAGCAGAACGTCATTGCCGTTGCCGCCGTCGAGTTGGTCATTGCCGTTCTGGCCATTCAGGATATCGTTGCCGTTATTGCCGCCGAGACGGTCATCATCGTCCCCGCCCAAGATGATGTCATTGCCTTCGCCGCCATCAAGCTGATCATTGCCGTTTTGGCCGAACAGACGGTCATCGCCGTTTTCGCCAAAAAGCTGATCGTCGCCATCCCGGCCACGGAGATCATCATTGCCAGCACGGCCAAAAATTTGGTCAGACTGCGGTGTGCCGATCAACAGATCGTTCCCGCCTGCACCCTCAATAAACGCCATTGTATTTTCTCCCACCTGGTGTAATCGCCAAAGAATTAGGCTAAGGCCTCTTGGCCGATTGCCTTAAGCTATTTGGCTCGCAGGATGCATACAACAGATGCGTTGGCTTAATCCTCTGAATTAGCCCCTAATACGGGGCGTATATTTGGCGCTCTTTTGGCTTAATACCAGCTTTAAAACCCGGTTAACTTAAGACCTTGCCTGGATTCATCCGGCCATCGGGGTCAATTGCAGATTTGAGCGCCTGCATCAGCTTGTACTCCACGGGAGACTTGTATCGCTCAAGCTCTGTCGTGCGCTTCTGGCCAATACCGTGTTCGGCACTGAATGAGCCGTCATACGACACCACAAGATCATAAAGCGCGCGATCCAAGACCTCTTTCATATCCTTAATATCGTCTGATGTGGCGAGATAGTGCAGGTTTCCATCCCCCATATGCCCAAAGCCGTAGAATCCGACATGGGGTGCGACTTCAGCCATTTTCTTTTCCGCCGCCGCATAGAAGTCCGGCAATGCAGACAGCGGCAAGGTTACGTCCCACGAAATTCGCGGTCCAATCCGTTGCAGGGCTTCCGGCGCTTGCTCACGAATCTTCCAGAAATCGGCGCGTTGCTGCTCTGACTGTGCAATCAGCGCATCTGTCGCGAGGCCCCGCTCAAATGCTTGCGCCAAAGCGCCCTCCAGCACATCCACAGGGGACTGGCCATTATCGCCACGCCGGGTGGTGGAGACTTCCATCAGCACATAGAAGGGCGAATCATCTGGCAGCGGGTCGCGCACATCGTCCATTTTCGCAACGACGGTTTCCACCAGGGAACGGGTGATCAGTTCAGACGTCTCGACGGCATCACCGGTCTCAGCCCGCGCCACGTCCAGTAGCTCAAGTGCAGTCGCAACAGATGGTGTCGCCACCCATGCGGACGCTGTGGCAGTTGGTTTTGGGAAAAGCTTGAGCGCAGCAGCAGTGATCACACCAAGCGTGCCCTCCGCGCCCATAAACATCTCTTTAAGGTGATAGCCAGTGTTATCTTTGCGGAGTGTGCGGAGGCCATTCCAAATCTCCCCATCGGGCAGCACAACTTCCAGCCCCAGCACGAGGGCCCGCGCATTGCCGTAGCGGATGACATTCACACCACCCGCATTGGTAGAAATATTGCCGCCAACGGTGCAACTGCCCTCAGCGCCCAGGGACAGCGGGAAGAACCGGTCCGCATCAAGGGCAGCCTTCTGGGCGTCCTGCAAGATGACGCCCGCTTCGGCGATCATGGTATAATTGGCGGGGTCAATCTTCCGCACCTGGTTCATGCGCTTCAGCGACAGCACGATCTTCCGCCCATCGCTGAACGGCGTGCCCCCACCGACGAGCCCTGTGTGTCCGCCCTGTGGCACCACCGCCACACCTTCAGCAGCAGCCCACCGCATCACCGCCTGCACTTCCTCAACAGAAGATGGCCGCGCAACACCGATTGCCGTGCCCGTATAGGCTTGGCTCCAGTCCGTCAGATAGGGTGCCGCATCATCCGACGCCCCATCAATCCAGCCATGCTGGCCAAGTGCTGCGGTAAGCGCTTCAAGAGCGGCGGGGCCAAGACGATCGGGCATCAGTCGGGTTTCCTCATATCAGTAAAAGTTCTGGAACGAAGCATGCCTCAGGCTCTCACAAGCCGCAATCGGGCGGCGTATCGAACCACTTAGCCAAACCTGGAAAGCACACTGAGTTTGTTGCAAAATCAAGCAAACACCACTTTTGAAAACTTGTTTCACGTATGCAAACATGAAATATTTGCTACCCGTAAACTCAATCTTAATGCAATTGTGTCGCTGCAATGTTGCAAAGAGCCCGAAGGGCCTTCAATCATGCTAAACCCCATCCTTCTCGCTGAGCTAGACGGTTCAGACGGTTTTGTTTTGCAAGGGGACCCAGATTTTCCCGCCGCTGAACTTTCAGGCAACGGCAATCGTGGCTTTTACTTAGATGGTGGTGGCGACGCTAACGGAGATGGATTCGCTGATATCCTTATCGGCGGATTTGGGAGTCCGTCTCGCGGCGGATTGTTGTTTGGCGACGGGGATGCTTTTAGCGCCACGATAGACATGAGCTCTTTCGATCTTCCTGGGTCACAAGGCCTTCGTTTCAATGACTTCAACGGTACTGAAAGCGGATTTAATGTCGGCGTAGGAATGCTGGGCGACATAAATGGCGACGGGCTAGATGACATCGCATTTGGCTCAATCTTCGAGCATACAAACGCCCCAGGATCTGTAAATGACGATGGAGTTGTTGCTGTCGTTTTTGGTTCCGCAGATCTGTTCGGCCATCCACCGATTACCGGGACGTCACTTGATGGTTCAGATGGCTTTAGAGCGAATGGTTTCAATACCCAGGTAATTGGGACCAACGACGCCGGTATCACTAATGAACAAGGTGCAGGTGAGCACATTGTGAATGCAGGCGACGTCAATGGTGATGGTATCGCCGATTTTGCCGTAGCCGCCAGCAATAGCGATCCTCGATTGGCGACTGACTCCGGGCAAGCCCATATCGTTTTCGGCGGAACGGCCCCGCGGCCTGCGGAATTCACACTAGATGACCTGAATGGCGCTGATGGATTTTCAATTACAGGTGTTGCCCGCTTAGACGGCCTAGCAGTTCGTGGCGCATTCGGTGATTTTAATGGCGACGGCTTTTCGGATGTTCTTGCCGGTTCGGCGGATGCAAATGCCTACGGCATCGACGACACGGGCGAAGGCTATTTGCTATTTGGTGGAGCAGCCGCCCGAACACCCAAGATATACGCTGGCTCACTGGACGGAAGCGATGGCTTCTCAATCCATGGCACTGGGGCAGAAAGTCATCTTGGCATAGGACTTGATGGTTCCGGTGACTTCAATGGCGATGGCTTTGATGATTTATTGATCGGAGCGTATACCGCAACCGCGTTGGGGCGCGACAGTTCTGGCGCTGGATACATCATATTTGGCCATGATCAAGTAACGCCACGGCGATTTGACATTGGAACTTTGGATGGATCTAACGGCTTTGAGATCGCTGGCCATGCGCCCGAAGACCGGACCGGTCGCGAGATTTCAAATGCTGGAGATTTTAACGGCGACGGCTTCGATGACATCCTAATTGGCGCGGACTTCCTTGACCGTGAATTCACGTCTGACCAAGCAGCCGCTTACAATGTAGGTGGCGCATTTCTGATTTATGGCAGCGAATCTGGCACGCCAGCCTCAATAGATCTTGCAAGACTTGACGCAAGCGAGGGCCTTCGCTTCGAAGGCGAGACCCAGGATGATCGCGCTGGCGTAGGCGCACGTGGCGTGGGAGACGTAAATGGCGATGGTTTCGCCGATATCGCCCTCGGCGCTGTCAGGGCCGATTCTAACGGTTACAGCGATAACGGCGCCGTCTATGTAGTCTTTGGTCGCGCATCAGACCCAAGAGCAATTGAGGGTACGGCGGTAAGCGAAACTCTCACAGGCAATGGCGCTGACAATGTGATTGTTGCAGGCCAGGGCAATGATCATATCCGGGCTGGCAACGGCGCAGATGGCGTGCATGGCGGCCATGGCAATGATGTTCTTTGCGGTCATGCGGGCGACGACCGGTTATTCGGGGACGTCGGGGACGATATTCTGGTCGGCAGCTTAGGCAATGACCTTCTGCGCGGCGGTAAAGGTGCGGATAAGCTCGCCATTGGTACGGGTGCAGATATTGCCTTCGGTGAAGAAGGCAACGACACCTTCTTCGCCGCTCCCGATGAACTTGGCGCTGGTGATCGCTTATTCGGCGGCCTTGGTCAGCAAGATATTCTGATACTGACAGCAGCCGGAACGGTCGACCTTGGCGCACTTGATATGTTTACCGGCATCGAACGCATAAAAACGAGCGCTGCTGGAAATATGGTGACTGGCGCTGACAGCACGCAACCAACCACATGGTTCGGCCAGTCTGGCGCGGATGATCTAACGGGTGCTGCCGGGCGCGATATCATGCGTGGTGGCAGCGGTGATGATGTGCTCTCCGGCGGTCTCGGCAATGACATACTAGATGGCGACAGTGGCCGGGACACATTAACCAGTGGTGCTGGCCGGGACATCTTTGTGCTGGGTGTCGGCGAAGGCATTGATACCGCTTTGGATTTTGAAAACGGTAGGGACCGGATTGACCTGCAGGCCTTCAATTTCTCCAACTTCGCTGGCGTTCAAACCAAGATAGCGACCGTGAATGGAGAGACAGCTTTTACGGCAAGCGGCTCCCGCCTATTCCTGATCGGCGTCGATATCAGCGACCTAGATGCCGGAGATTTCATTCTCTAAGCAATAGCCCCTGCCAAACCAATCAACCCAAAATCCCGCCCGTTATCTGCAATCAGCTGCATGCCGATGGGCAGGCCGTCCGCGGTCTCGCCGGTTGGGAGGCTGAGGGCGGGGCAGCCGGCGAAGTTGGCGGGGGCGCAGAAGTCGGCCTGGGTGACCGGATGCTCGCCATCGAAGGGGAATGGGGGCATGGGCGTTGTCGGAAGGGCAATGACATCCGCCTCAATGAAGCTATTGCGCACGAGGCGACGAACTTCTCGGACCTGACGTTCGGCCTTCACGAGCTTGGCGGCAGGGGCCGTGCGCCCGAAATTCAGCATGTCGCGAAGACCATCTGAGAAGCGCTCGGGGCGGTGATCCAGATCATCCGAGAGCGCGAAGCCTGCCTCGGCCTCTGATATCAGCAGACCAGCGCGGCGGGCTGGGCTGGCCGCGAAGCCATCCCAATCAAGCTCGATGATCCTCGCACCTCCCCTGTGCAGGCTTTCCAGGAAGGCCTCATAGGCATCCCGCACATCGACATGCATGTCCGCCTGATTGATCTGGCGGACATGGCCGACAGTCAAATTGGATGGGTCAAATGGTGTACGATCCAGGGCTATCCGTTCCGAATCAGGCGATGCAGCGTCATATCCGACCAACACTTCGAGCAGGATCGCCAGATCCGCTGGGGTTTTAGCCAGTGGACCAACATGATCCAACGTCCAGGCGAGCGGTGCCACGCCACGTGTGCTGACAAGGCCGTATGTGGGCTTGATGCCATAGCAGCCGCAATAAGCCGCCGGTACCCGGACAGAGCCCATTGTGTCTGACCCGAGTGTGGCTGCGGCAAGCTCCGCGGCTACGGCAACGCCTGATCCGCCAGAGGAACCGCCTGGCGTCCAGCCTTGCCTGTGCGGGTTTTGCGCCCGGCCCCAATGGGGATTGTCGGTCGTCGCACCCAGTGCCGCCTCGTGCATATTCAGCTTGCCAAGAATGACAGCGCCCGCCGTTTTGAGCTTAGCGGATACTGCTGCATCCACGCTAGCGACAGGCCCGAAAGCGCAGCCATTTGTGGTCGCAACACCGGCAAGGTCGATGTTGTCTTTGATGGCAATCGGCGCACCGTCTAACGCGCCCAATGCGGCCCCCTCCTTCCATCGCATGGCAGAGGCTTCAGCCTCCGCTCGGGCGCTGTCGGCGAGGACTGCGATATAGGCATTGAGCGCCGGATTTCGCGCTTCAATCGCTTCTAGATAGGCTGCCGTAATGTCTCTAGGGTCCAGAGTGCCGGTGCGATAGCCGGCGGCCAATTCAGCCAGGGTGAGCGATGTTAAGCTTGGCATTAGTCGCGCTCGTCGATCAGGCGGATCGGCTTTTGGCGGGTTTCGACTTGAGTGGCGGGTGCGGTGGCCCCAGGTGCGGCAAGCTCCACCAGCACTTCAACACCAAGCCCGCGCTTGAGGAGGGCCGAGAGATCTGCCTGCAAGGCTGACCCCTGCTCGCGCACTTCGGTCACAACCGTCAGCTCATCCCGGGCACCTGCACGCGTGAGGCGGCAATAGTATTCACCGGTTGTGGCGGGGTGCGGGTCAAGCATGGCACCGATGGCTGTTGGGTACACATTAATGCCGCGCAACTTCACCATATTGTCGCTACGGCCTTGGAATCCGGGTATCCGACGGAACTTGATGCCTGACGCTGGGTCAGGTGGCAGCACCGTTGATACATCCTTCGTATCGAAGCGGATGATCGGGTAGACGCCAGTCTTGAACAGGCATGTGGCGCACATATCGCCTGCGTGACCATCGGGCAGTACGGCACCCGTTTCGGCATCTAGAATTTCCAAAATCTGCGCATCTTCCCAAATATACAGGCCGTTCTGCGCCGGACCTTCAGCTGCGATCACGCCGGTATCGCCAACGCCGTACCAATCGTAGACGGCAGCCCCGCCCCAAGCATCAGAAATTGCTTGCTTGTCCTCCTGGCCGATATGGCCGGAGATCATGCGAAGCGGGATATCGACGCCAGGCTTAAGGCCAGCCTCAACAACAGCCTCCGCCAGCCGCTTGATGTAATCTGCAAAGCCAACAATGGCCGTGGCACCATAACGCTGCATCGCCTCGACCTGCTGGACCGTCGGCGTATCGCGGCCTGTCCCTGCGGGCACGTACATGGCTTCCGTGAAATGCGCCACAGCCTCCCGCACGTAATGGCCGCCATTAACCATACCGTAGCCGTAAACGGAGTGCACAACATCCCCCCGGCGCATGCCTTGCAGCAAGTATCCCCGCGCGAGCAGAGCGTTCTGTACCTCACGGTCAAACGGCCCGAAAAACAGCGGTTGCGGCGTGCCCGTCGTGCCGCTTGTCGTGTGGAAGACCGCATGGGGGAATTCATCATCCCGGCCATGATAATCGCCAAAGGGCGGATAGGCGTCGACGCTTTCCATCAGGTCCGTTTTGGAAAAGCTGGGCAGTTTCGCCAGATCATCCAGGCCCTTTATGTCACCGGGCTCGATCCCGGCTGCAGACCAGCGGCGCTTGTAGAATGGTACCTGCCATGCCCGCTGCATAACCGCCCCAAAGCGTTCCTCCTGGAGCGCACGTAGCGTATCCTGGGAAAGCTTGGCTGGGCCGTTTAGGAAGGCTTCGCCGACAGGGTACTCCGTCGCAATGCGGGCAGGATCGGCTTCCTGGAAATAGCGGCTAACCATCAAGCTTTCCCCCCATTGGCCATGCAAAGATCAATCAGCGTGCGGACATCTTTTACGTTCTCAATGTCGTCAATTGCAGCGATCAGCGCCTCGCCTTGTGCCGCCGGAACAACTGGAATTGCCGAAGCAAAATTCTTCCGGAACTTGGCCAGATGGGCCTCATGGGTCATTGGGTTTGCAGGCGCACCGTAAACCTTGTCCAAGTCGATTTCCAAGCGCTGGCCATTTTGCAGGATAATCGCGACCCGCAGCGGTGCCAGGGCGTTTGGATCTGGATTGTCGTTAATGTCGATATGCACCATTGCGGCGAGCGCAAGCCTCCTGGCATCCATCAGCGCATCAGGTTTGAAATCCTCAACACCAACGCCGTCGCCCAAAATTGCGCTGGCGACGACATATTGGCCCGAAAGCCTTGCATATCCAGGCGTCATACCCGCTTTAGAAGGGCGGCCAATCAAACGGTGCGTCAGGCTCGGCACATGGCTTTCCACCCGTGCGACGTCCCGCTCATGGAAGCCATGTTTCTTCTTAAGCTGCAGCACGCCATCGACCAACCCGTGGGTCGCGCGGCCAGAAGGAAACGGCTTATGGGCGACTTCAGTAATTCGCCAGGTTTTGCCAAGCGTTTTAGCAACGGCACCCACATCATGATCCCCTTCGAACAAGGCAAAATACCCGAACGGGCCTTCCAGAATATTCTTTGGGCCATCTGCACCGTGGGCTGCCATTTCAGCCGCAACAATCGCATTTCGCGCATTGAAGCCAACCTGCATCGCCAGCAGCATTGACCCTTCCGTGTGCGCCTGCATGGTGCCGCCCATCTGGGCGTATGCAGTGCTCATGGAATTCACAATGCCGCCTGTATCCATGCCCTTCATCCGCGCCAAGGCTGCAGCAGCGCCGAACCCACCCGCAGTCGACGGCCGGAAGAATTTAAGCGGCGCATTAGAAGCGACACCAAGGCCAGCAGCGATGTCTACGCCCGCAATCAGCGCTGTCAGCAGCGCCTTGCCGGAGATTTGGCTTTCGAAATATCCATCACAATCTGCCGCAGACAGCATCGCGCCAAGCAAAACCGCCATTGGGTGGACGACGGCAGGCTCATGCACGCAATCAAATTCTGAATTGTGGATCTGGAACGCGTTGGCCAGTGCGGCGGACGGCAGAGCCAATTTCCGCCCGCTGGCGAGCACACGGGCAGACCCTCTGGCGGTATCAACGCCAAACGCTGCCTGGCTCGACCAAAGCTCATCCACCCAGGGAGCTGCGGAGCCGACGACACCAACCCCCATAGAGTCGAGCAGGAACGTCTTGCCCGCCTTAATGGCATCAGCCGGGATGTCTTCGTATTTCAGGGAAGCGGCATGGTCTGCGAAGGCCCATACGGCGTCTTTTTCGGCGCTCATGTCGAAAGTCCTTAGCTGTTGTGTTGGGCCCAGTGGTCGCGAATGTCCTTGCGGGTCGCGATCCATACATCATCATGGCGTTTCACATGTTCCAGGAACGCGTCAAACGCGCCAATCCGCCCAGGACGGCCAATGATGCGCAGATGCACGCCGAGCGACATCATTTTGGGGTCGCCCGCTTTGCCTTCCTCATACAGCCAATCAAAACTGTCGATAGCGTATTTCAGCCAGTTTTCAGGCGTATAGGCGGGGTCCGTCCACATCTTCATATCGTTGGAATCAAGCGCATAGGGCATGATCACCATGGAGCCGTCTTCGGTCGTATCCCAGAACGGCATGTCGTCTGAATAATCATCCATATGATATGTATAGCCCTCCTCAATCAGGAGACGGCGGGTGTTTGGCGTCAAGAGATAACGGGACAGCCAGCCATATGGGCGTTGGCCGGTCGTCCGCTCAATGGATTGGATGGCAGCGCGGATAAACTCGCGCTCCTTCTCTTCACTCATATGGAATTGATGCACCCAGCGATATCCGTGCGCGCAGACCTCATGACCACCAGCAACGATCTGCTGCGTTAGCTCAGGAGCCCGCTCCAACGCGACGGCAGCGGCAGTGAAAGTTGAGGTGATATTGTGCTTCTTCAGCAGCGCCATAACCCGCGGCGCACCAGCTTTGATGCCGTATTGGTAATTGCTCTCATTGCCATAATTCCGCATGGCCTTTTTAAGCGTGATCCCCAACTCATCGACGGGCTCTGGCCCGCGGTCGCCGTCGGCGATGGTCGCTTCGGCCCCCTCCTCAACGTTCACGACAACGGATAAGGCGAGCTTGGCGTCATTCGGCCAAATAGACATAGCGGCGGAAACTCCGAGAGTGCGAAAATACTGCTCAGAGAGTGACGGCTGTAGCGGGCTGGATCAAGCGTCCATATCACGTGGCATGATCGCACCACGCACGCCGATCACTTGATAGGCCAAACCAGCACCAGCCTGCGCTGCCTGTTCCGGTGCCTCATCGCGCATTCGCGCAATAAGATATGCAGCATTGAAAGAATCGCCCGCTGCTGTTGTATCGACGGGCGCTGGGTGCGGGGTATTTTCAATAACTGACGCGCCACCTTCCGTCGCGACCAGAACACTACCGCCTGCATTCTTCACAACAACTTCCTCAACCCCGGCCATCAGCATACGAGCGGCCGTGTCTTCTGGCTCCTGATCGCCATAGAGCGCCTGCTCGTCCTCAAAGCTCGGCAGTGCGATATCGGCCCAGCTAAGTGCCACTTCAAAGGCTGCGCGAGCCTCCTCAGGGTCTTCCCACAGGCGGGGACGGTAATTGCTATCGAACACGATCCGCGCGCCATTGTCTCGCGCTTGCCGAAGCGTCTCAAACAGGCGGAGGCGGCCTTCAATCGTTAGAACACCAAGCGTGATGCCGGTGAAATACAGCCAATCATATTTGGTAAGCCGGTCCATCAGGACACGACCCGCTCCGCCATCAAACATCTCTTTGGCCGGTGCTGCACTCCGCCAATAATGAAATGTGCGCTCACCCGCTTTGTCCGTCCGAATCATATAAAGTCCGGGCACGCGGCCTTCTTGGCGCCAAACCAGGTCCGTACCGATGCCCTCGGCCCGCCAGCCGTCCATCATTTCATCGCTATAGGGATCATCACCGATAGCCGTTGCATAATCGACCTGAATGCCGCGCGCCTCCCCCAGCCGCGCCATATACACGGCGGTGTTCAGCGTATCGCCGCCATAGCCGCGGCCCATATAATTAGGGCCACGATCCGTAAGCTCAATCATACATTCCCCGATTGCAGCGATCCGCATGGCGGCATAATCCTTTGTTTCCCGTATCAGAATAAGCGATACACGAGCATCAGAGTTCCAGCAAAAGGGAAACGCCATGCCGGTTCCGTTCGAAATGCCAGACGGCGCGCCACCTATCATCCCCGTTGTGGTGATTGATGAGGCCGAAAAAGGCCCTGCCCTCGCCCGCGCATTGCTTGCAGGTGGCATTCAAGCGATTGAAGTGACGTTACGCACACCAACCGCAGCCGAGGCCATTGCCCTAATCGCAACGGAAGTCCCAGAGATTTGCTTAGGTGCCGGAACCGTGATCACGCCGGATGATGTGCAGCATGTGCGTGCCGCGGGCGTCGATTTCATGGTGAGCCCCGGATGCACGCCGCGTCTCCACCATGCCGCTGAAGCGTCCGGCCTGCCATTCCTTGCCGGCGCTGTGACAGCCAGCGAAGCGATGGCGATGCAGGAGCTTGGCTATACGCGGCTCAAATATTTCCCTGCCGATGCCAATGGCGGCGTTGCAGGCTTGAAAGGTTTAGGCGGGCCTCTCCCTGGCCTCAGCTTCTGCCCAACCGGCGGCGTTGGTGCCAAGAATGCGGCCGAATATCTAGCCGCGCCGAACTGTTTTGCCGTCGGCGGCTCTTGGGTGGCCCCTGCCGACGCGATCCGTTCAGGCGATTGGCAGCGCATTGAAGATTTGGCACGGGAGGCTTCAAGCCTTGTCTAAAATTCCAGGCGCGCCAAATATCGGGGTGGAACCGAAGGGAGCAACTGACGTGTTGTATGAACTCCGCTGCGCCGCAATGGCCGGCATCATGGCCTGCGCCGCCGTTATCGCCCCTGGCCCTGCTGGTGCCGCCACAGGCCAGACAGCGCATGAATTCGCGTTCACTTCTATTGATGGTGAGCCATTGTCGATGGAGCAGTTCGCGGGCAAAGCCGTATTGGTCGTGAATACAGCAAGCCGCTGCGGGTTCACGCCGCAATATGAAGGCCTGCAAACGCTTTGGGAAACCTATCGGGACCAAGGCCTAGTCGTGCTCGGCGTGCCGTCTGGCGATTTTGGCAATCAGGAGCTTTCAAGCTCTGGTAAGATCAAGGAATTCTGTGAGGTCAACTTCGCTATCGACTTCCCGCTGACGGAGAAGACCGAAGTATCCGGCGACCGAGCGCATCCATTCTACGCCTGGGCAGGCACAGAACTTGGCGCCGCCGCCAAGCCACGCTGGAACTTTCACAAATATCTGGTCGGCAAAGATGGCCGCTTGATCACTTGGTTCTCAACAACCACAGGCCCATCATCTGAGCGTGTGCAGTTGGCGATTGAAGCGGCGCTGGCGGAGTAGGTTGACGGGGCTCAGAGGCTTGCTTTTACCGGCAGCCTCCCCCCTCACCCTGATCCCTCTCCCCCCGCCATATGTCTATTGGGGCGGGCGAGGGGACTCACACATAGGCCGCCGCCCTATTTGAACCCTCTCCACCCACAGGGGGGGAGAGGGCAGGGAGAGGGGGGAAGGTTGCGGGCTACAGAATGGCTTAGCCCGATCTAACCCCGCAGGCTGCCGCCCGTCGCATTTTCAACTGCCGCAACGACTTTAGCGGACAGTGCATCAATCTCCGCGTCCGTCAGCGTCGCGTCTTTCGGCTGGAAGGTGACGGCGATCGCAAGGGATTTTTTGCCCTCATCAACGCCCTTGCCTTGATACGCGTCAAAAGCCTGCACGTCCGTGATCATCTTTTTGTCGGACAGGCGCGCGGCGCGGACGGCATTCTCTGCCGGGATATCCGCATCAACGAAGAATGCGAAGTCACGTTCAACTGGCAGCAATGCGTCTAGCTTCAGGAAGCTCCGCGTCTTGCCACTTGACTTGCGTTTTGGTTCGGGAACGGCGCTCAAGAATGCCTCGAACGCCACGACAGGAACGTCGATGTCGTAGGCGGCAAGCACAGCCGGATGGATTTCCCCAAAGCGCGCCAGCACGTTTTTGCCAAGCCGAATGTGGCCAGACCGCCCTGGATGTTGCCAAGGTTCAGCCGCAGCTTCCACAGGTGCCGTTTCGATCGGCGCGCCAGCAGCACCGAGCGCGGCCAACACATCTGATTTCGCATCAAACACATCAACGGCGCGCGCCGGCCCCGTCCAGTGGCGCGGCTTAGCGCTACCCCAACGGAGGCCCGCTGCCGACCAGTCTTGGCCGGTCTCGCTTGGGTCCCGGTATGTCGGGCCAACTTCGAACAATGCGCCATCACGCTGGGCACGGGCAAAGTTACGGGATGCAGCCGCCAGCAGGTTCGGAATGATAGATGGGCGCATGCAATCCAGATCAGCGCTGATCGGGTTGTCCAACAACAACGCATCATCGCCGCCGCCAAAGCGCTTGGCGTCTTCCTGCTTCAGGAAGGAGAATGTGACCGCTTCAACCATGTCCCGGCCCGCCAATGTGCGGCGCACACGGACGCGGCGCGCTTGGCCCAAATTCAACGCGGGCGCTGGCTGATTGGCTTTGCGCGGCAAGGGCGTTTCCGGGATCGTATCGAACCCGACAATGCGGGACACTTCTTCAACGAGATCCGCTTCGCCAACAATGTCTGGGCGCCACGAGGGCGGCGTCGTTTTGATACCATCGCCTGCGACTTCAGGCTGGAACCCGAGCGCCTGCAAAATACGGACCTGCTCACCTTCGGCAACATGAATGCCAACCAACGTTTCAACCCGATTTGGGCGCAATGCCACGGACCGCCGCCATTCTGGCGCGGCACCCGCAACAACGGTCTCACTCGCTTCGCCGCCGCATAGCTCCAGAATCATTGCCGTTGCAGCTTCAATGCCTGGAACCAGCGATTCTGGATCAACGCCGCGTTCAAAGCGGTAACGCGCATCTGAATGGATGCCCAGCTTCCGGCCAGTCGCCGCCGTGCGCAGCGGGTCAAACAGGGCGCATTCGACGAATACATCCGTCGTATCTTCGGTGCAGCCGGATAGCTCACCGCCCATGATTCCGCCAAGCGCCTGCGGGCCCATGGCATCACATACAGCCGTCATGCCGGGCTGGAGTGTGTAGGTTTTGTTGTCGAGCGCAGGCATTTCCTCGCCGCCTTTGGCAAGACGCACGGTGATATCGCCCTGCAGCTTACCGGCGTCAAACACATGCAACGGGCGGGCTGCGTCCATCGTGAAGAAATTGGTGATATCAACCAGCGCGGAGATCGGACGAAGACCAACCGCCATCAACCGGTCCTGCAGCCATTTCGGGCTTGGGCCGTTCTTAACGCCGCGAATGTAGCGGCCAGCGAAGGCTGGGCACGCATCCGCAGTATCCGCTTCAAAATCCAAGTGGACTTTGACGGGGCTTTCGAATTGGCCAGGAACGGGCGCGTCCCACCCAGTCATACGCTTGAGCGACCCGAGGCCCGCCGCCGCCAAATCTCGCGCAATGCCGCGCACACCGGCACAGTCGCCGCGATTGGGTGTCAGGCCAACTTCGATGATGGGGTCGTCCAGGCCCGCAATCTTGGCGAAAGGCGCACCGATGGGGCTATCCGCTGGCAGGTCTATGATGCCGTCATGTTCGTCTGAAATCTCAAGCTCACGCTCTGAACAGAGCATGCCTTCGGACGCAACGCCGCGAATTTCCGTTGGCTTCAGCACCATGTCGGAACCGGGGATATACGTGCCGGAGGGTGCGAACACGCCAACCAACCCAGTCCTGGCATTCCGCGCGCCGCATACAACCTGCACTTCTTCCGTGCCGGTATCGACGATGCATACGCGCAAGCGGTCTGCATTCCGATGCTGCGTCGCGGAGATAACCCGGGCGACGGTAAAATCTGTCAGTTTCGAGCCGCGATCTGTGATGCCATCGACCTCAAGGCCGATCATCGTCAGTTTCGCCGAGATTTCTTCAAGCGATGCATCCGTATCCAGATGCTCTTTCAGCCAACCAAGGGTGAACTTCATCGGTGCAGTCCCCCAAGCGCGCCCGGAATATCCAGGGACGCGAAGCCATAATGGCGCATCCAACGCAGGTCTGAATCATAGAATGTACGAAGATCGGGGATGCCGTATTTCAGCATCGCAATCCGCTCAATACCCATGCCGAACGCGAAGCCTTGGTACTTGGCCGGGTCCAGCCCGCAATTCTCGATAACCTTTGGGTGGACCATGCCGGAGCCTAAGATTTCCAGCCAATCATCACCTGCGCCGATCTTCAACTCACCACTATCCCGCGTGCAGCCGATATCGACTTCTGCACTGGGTTCCGTGAATGGAAAGTGGCTATTGCGGAAGCGGACCGGAAGGTCATGCACTTCGAAATATGTGCGGCAAAACTCGATCAAGCAGCCTTTAAGGTGGCCCATATGGATCGCTTCATCGATCACCAAACCTTCGACCTGATGGAACATTGGCGAATGGGTTGCGTCATGGTCTGAGCGGTAGGTGCGACCAGGCGCGATAATGCGGATGGGCGGCGCTTCGTTCATCATGGTGCGGATTTGGACGGGGCTGGTATGGGTCCGCAGCACCGGGCGATTCCCCTCAGCATCTGCACGGAGATAGAACGTGTCCATCTCCTGACGGGCCGGGTGTTCTTCCGGGATGTTAAGGGCTGTGAAATTCCGCCAGTCATTCTCCAAGTCTGGTCCTTCGGCCACGCGGAAGCCCATCTCGCCAAAGATCTGCACGATCTCATCAATCGTCTGGCTGATGGGGTGGATGCGGCCTTCACTCTCCGGCCTGACCGGCAGGGTGACATCGACCCGTTCCGCTGCAAGCCGGGCATCAAGTGCGCCGGATTGCAGGGTATCTTTACGGGCTGCAATCGCCGCTTCAACTGCCTGCTTAACGGCGTTGACGCTCTGGCCGAAGTCTTTGCGTTCCTCAGCCGGGAGAGCGCCGAGTTGCTTCATCAGCGCGCCGACGCGTCCCTTTTTGCCCACAGCTGCAACGCGCGCAGCCTCTAGGGTGTCCAGGGAATCGGCTGCGTCCACGCTGGCGATAAGCTCAGCGCGGACAGAGTCCAAATCAGTCGTCATGGTGCAGGGCCTTTTCAGGCACCGGCAGACTTAGGCGACAGCCGGCGCCGGTATGCGCAGGTTACGCGAGTGCGGCTTTAGCTTGGTCGACGATGGCTTTGAAGCCTGCATCGTCGGAATACGCCAGCTCGGCCAGAACCTTACGGTCCACTTCGATACCGGCTTTGTTCACGCCGTTCATAAACTGGCTATAGCTCATGTCATGGGCGCGGACAGCGGCGTTGATGCGCTGAATCCACAGAGCGCGGAAGTTCCGCTTCTTAACCCGACGGTCGCGATAGGCGTATTGCATCGCCTTTTCGACCCGCTCGAGCGCCAAGCGGTAGTTGTTATTCGACCGGCCGCGATAGCCTTTGGCGAGTTTGATAACTTTTTTATGACGTGCGCGGCTTGTGACGCCGCCTTTTACGCGGGACATATCAGTATCTCCGGAATTCTAGAGTGTTGAAGCTATTCAGATCGCTTAGCGGTCATACGGCATGAACTGGCGGACGATTTTCGTATCGCCGTCAGACAAAAGCCGTGTGCCGCGCGCCTGGCGCCGCATCTTTACTGATTTGCTATCAAGGCAATGGCGCTTAAACGCGACGTTACGCTTGATCTTTCCGCTGGCCGTTCTGGAGAAGCGGCCTTTGATGCTGCTCTTGGTTTTGAGCTTGGGCATTTTGTACCTCGCTATAGTCAATTTGTCTTATGGCGGATCGCCGTTTTCGCGCAGCCCTGGCATGCCCTTCAAGCCAGGCCGCGCACATAGAACGGCGGGTTATACGGGGGTCCGCGCCGAAGGGCAAGCTTAACGAACGGCGCGATTTGGCCGCAGCATCGCCTGGGCTACGAAAAGCGCTGGGATGGCGATGACAATATACGCTACCAGATGCCCATCTAGTCGTAGCCCAATGCCGAAAATCAGTGGAAAGATGATTTGGCCAGCAGAGCCAAACGCCAATACGCCGCCGGTCAACCGCCCTGCATGGCCGGGCGGCGCGAGGCGTGCCGCTTCCGATAGCAGGATGCCATGCCAGGACAGCACTGTCAGGCTGACAAAGCCTGAAACGCCAAGCAATTCCCACCATGACCACGTTTTGTCGAACCAACCCATCCATATGATGGCACCCGCCATCAGGACAGCCAAGAAAGCGAGCAAGTGGCGGGGTTTTACATATGTGCTGCCCAACCAGCCCCAGAAAATACGTGCTGGAACAGCAATCCCAACCGCAATGCCGAACAGCACGCCCGCATCATCCAATTTATAGCCAAGCTCTGTGAAATAGGTGATCGTGAAAGCCATAAAGACGGCCTGGATACCGACAAATACAAAGGCAGCGCCAGCGAGCAAACGCAGTTCTGTGGATGCCAATACTTCGCGGATTGTATTCGGAAAATCTGTCCAGCTAGGCTTGGCGTGGGGGTCTCTATCCTGGTCGAATTCCTTGCGGACAGGCTGCAATCCGGCACCAATAAGTAGGCAAACAACGGCAAGGGCCAGCAAAGCGAAGCGCCAACCCTGGTCATGGGCGAGCGGCGCCAGCACCAAACCGCTAATCGCCAAGCCCATGGGCACACCGGTTTGCTTAATCGAAAACACCAATGGCGCCCATTTCGGCGGTGCATACCGCTGCAATATCTGACTGCTTGCAGGGGTTGCGACCGTCGAGCCAGAGCTGTTCAGCAGCACCGCCAGCAAGAGCGGCCCGAGTGCCAGCCAAGGCTGCGCCAGAATTGCAGCCGCCGCCATGCCCGCCGCCATCAACACACATCCGACCTGGCTGACCCTGAGTGCGCCCCACCGCCGGATGGCACCACCGCAGCCTGCCATCACTAATATGCCAACGGCAGCGTTAGCGGCCGTGAGCACCAGCACGAATTCTGGATCAAACCCAAGTTCTTCCGACGCCGCCGGAAAAATAGCTGGCAGCCCAAGCTTCGCCGTCGTGGCGACGGTTTGCTGGATCAGCATGGCGGCGATGGCGACTATCAGGATGGGCATTGCGGCGGGACGGCCCTAACGGCATACAAAAGGCAGGACAAACGCCCCCAAGGAGCGATCACATGGCCGACTATAAGACCTTTGGCTTCACAGACGAACAGGTCATGATCCGCGATAATGTGCTGGGTCTACTGAAGCGGGTGCTGCCGCAGTCCAAGATCGCCGAACTGGACGCCGCGAAACAGGAACCAGACGAAGCATTCCAAGCACTCGCCGCTGATGGGTGGCTGGCATTGCCCTTCGGTGAAGAATGGGGCGGTGCCAATGCTTCCAATAAAGATATGGCAGTATTCATCGAGGCATTAGGCTACTGGCACTTCGGCATCCGCTCCGCCTACATGACGTCTGCCATCTATGGCGGCGGGCATTTGGCGCATCATGCGAACCCGGACGTCCGGGCTGAAATGCTACCAAAGCTGATCGAAGGCAAGCTGAAGATGGCGATTGCCTATTCGGAGCCAGAAAGCGGGTCAGACGCAGCCGGAATCCGCACCCGCGCGGTTCGTGATGGGGATGGCTACAGGATAACGGGCCAAAAGATCTACATCACCAACGCCCATGTGGCGGATTATATCGTTGTTTCCGTGAAGACAGACCCGGATGCCGGGCGGCGCGGCCTCTCGCTCATCATTGTGGACACGAAGGCGGAAGGCGTTGAAATTCGCCCCATGAATTCGCTCGGCACGCTGACCAGTCGCCCGAATGAAGTATTTCTGGATAATGTTTATGCACCCAAAGAATATTTGCTGGGTGAAGAAGGCGGCGGGTGGCCCATGCTCATGCGCGGCCTGAACCAGGAGCGTCTGCTGCTGGCAGCAAATGGCGGCGGTGCATCTTTGCGCTGTATTGATGTCGCAAGGGATTTTGCACGGGACCGGGTCGCGTTTGGTTCGAAGATCGCAAAGTATCAGGCCGTCAGCCATAAATTCGCCGACATGCATAACCTGGCGGAAACGGCCCGCCTCGCCGTATTTCATGCCGCTGACATGTTGGATGCGGGCGAAGATGCCGTGATGGAAACCACCACCGCGAAGATCGTTTCGACGGACAATAATTACCGCGTCGCTGACCTCGCGATGCAGGTCATGGGGGGTGCCGGATATATAGAAGGTGAGATGCAACGCCTGTTCCGCGAAGCCCGTCTTGGTCCCATCGGCGGTGGATCGAATGAAGTACTCAGAAATGTGATCGCGGGACGGATGGACCTTAACGCGTCATAAATCTATAAAGGGCCACAGTTTAGGCTTGAAAGTTCATGTGGAGGCCGTTCGTTGAGGCGTCGCTTGCTCATAGCGTCAGCGATTATCGCACTATCCCTGCCCGCCGTCCCGGCGCTGGCGGAGGATAAGCCTGACGATTCGCCTACCTTCATAATGCAATATTTCGACAGCACCGATGAGAAGAAGCCGAACACGCTGCAACTTGAGCAATCGATTGGCAGCGTGAAGGTCGGTGCTTCCGCATCCTTCCAGAAGCCAGATTCTAGAAACGTCGCAGCCGGCGACGATGCTGAGAAGCTCGGTGTTGGCGTGCGCTTAGGTTTTGGCGGCTTCACGGTCGAAGGCGCTTATGAAGGCGCTGAGGGCGAGAACACCGGACCAAAGAAAAGCTACGGTGCCAGTGTCGGCTATTCCGGTGGGCCATTTTCCGCGACCGTTGGCTACGTCTATGACCAAGATATCGCAGCCGGCAAAGAAAAGGACGCGCTGGAAGTTGGCGCGACCTACCGGCTAAGCCCTGGCATAGCGGCCCATGGCAGCCTTCAGTACAGTGAGCAAGGCTCCGCTACTGAAAAGACAGACGGCGTGGCCGTAACCGGCGGCATCGCATTGTCATTCTGATACTGGGAACAGGCCGCATAGTTGAGGCCACCCCATGCGTATCGAACTGCATCTCCCCAATACTGATCTTCTAGCGGCACAATCAACAGCCATAGCTGCAGAGCAAGCTGGATTCGACAGCGTCGTAGCGCTGGAGAACGCGCACGGGCCATTCCCGCCGCTCGCGGTTGCCGCATTGGCGACGAAACGGGTGGAGATCGGCACGGCCGTCGCCATCGCCTTTCCTCGTAGCCCGACAATCATGGCCCATGCCGCATGGGATTTGCACAAAGCCTCAAATGGGCGAATGCATCTTGGCATTGGCTCCCAAGTCAAAGGTCATAATGAACGCCGATACGGCCTAGAATGGACCCCGCCAGCACCGCGCATGCGAGACTATATCGGCGCGCTCAGAGCGCTTTGGCAGGCATGGGAAACAGAGACCCCGATTGACTATCACTCTGACGCCTACACGCTGACGCTGACGACGCCCAATTTCTCGCCGAAGCCATCAGGCCTGCCAGCAATTCCTATATCCATGTCCGCCGTTGGTCCTGCCATGCTGAGTGTTGCCGGGGAAGTCGCTGACGGCGTTCGGCTGCATCCGTTCAGCACGCGGCGCTATCTGGAAGACGTATCGCTTGAACGCATTGGCGCTGGGCTTGCGAAGACTGGGCGCGAACGGTCAGACATTGAAGTCATCTCCGGCGCATTCATCGCCACGGGCGCAGATGAAGCCGCAGTCATGAAAATGCGCGAATATGTGCGCTTCCGCATCGCTTTCTATTGCTCGACCCGCGCTTACTGGAACGTTCTGCGCCTGCATGGACTGGAAGAACTGGGTGAGCGCCTCCGCCCCTACCCAGCGCAGAACCGTTGGGATGAAATGGCGGCGCTAATCCCCGATAACATCGTGGACCTTTTCGCAATCGTCGGAACCCATGAAGAATTGGCAGCAAAGGCCGCCGCCAAATATGAAGGCTTAGCGGACCGTCTTTCGCTCTTCATGCCAACAGATACAGCACCCGGGCCGTTGGGTGACGTCATCCAAGACTTACAGCGTATCCCAACCCGGTTTGCAGGCTGATTTAGACGTCAGAATCAACGCCAAACTTCGGCGGTTTCGGGAAGCCGAATGGTGGCGGCGTTCCGGCGGACGCGCGCTTGCCTTGCCATGCGGCCAAGTCCGTTTCATGGCGCGTTCTGTCACCGGCGGCAGACCACTTCAGGCCGTCTTCTAGCTTGAATGCGATAGCGTCTGCCAATCCGCCGCCTTTATAGCGCTGTAAAATAACGCCTTTGCCGCGGCCCATTTCGGGCAAGTCGTCGGTCGAGAAGATCAGCAAGCGACGGTTTTCGCCAACGACAGCGATAGAATCCGCATCTGCCGGCACCGGATACATAATCGCTGCTTTTGCAGGCGCGGTTACGTTGAGTACCTGCCGCCCAGCGCGCGTTTGTGCGGATAGGCCGGCAGCAGGTGCAAGGAACCCGCGCCCGTCACTGGTCGCCATCAGCATTTTACCTTCAGCGGGCGCAATCATCAGGGCCACGATCTCTGCGTCCGCCGCGATATCTGCGGCAAGGCGGATTGGTTCGCCAGCACCACGTCCGCCGGGCAGCTTATCGCCCTCCAGCGTGTAGACCCGCCCATCACTTGCGAGGGCAAGCAGGCGGTCCGTCGTTTGAGCATGGAACCGGAAGCGCTCCTCGTCGCCCTCGCGGTATTTGATCTCTGCATCTGGCGCCAAATGGCCTTTCATGCCGCGCAGCCAGCCTTCCTTAGAGCACACGACTGTTATCGGCTCGCGCTCTACGTCCGCGGCGCGCGGCACCTCTACATCTGCCGGAGGCCCCTGAATGCCGGTGCGGCGACGGCCAAGGGCGGTATCCTTGCCGAAGACTTTGCGCATCTCACGAACTTCAGCGCCGACCCGCCGCCATTGCTTCGCCTCATCGCCGACAAGGTCTGTAAGCTCAGCCTGTTCAGCTTCAAGGCCGCCAATTTCCTTCTTAATCTCCAGCTCTTCCAAGCGGCGGAGGGAGCGCAGACGCATGTTGAGGATGGCATCCGCCTGGGTTTCGTTCAATTCGAACGTCGCCATCAGGGAAGCCCTTGGATTGTCCTCCTCACGGACGATGCGGATCACTTCGTCCAAATTCAGATAGACGATCATGTAGCCAGCGAGAATTTCCAGCCGGTGCGCGATCGCAGCAAGGCGGAAGCGGCTGCGGCGCAGCAGAACTTCCTGGCGGTGATCCAGGAATATGCGCAGCAAATCCTTGAGCGACATAACGCGCGGGCTGCCTTCGCCATCAAGCGCATTCATATTGATGCCGACCCGGGATTCCAGGTCCGTCAGCTTGAATAGCTGCTCCATCATTGTTTTTGGATCAACCGTGCGGGCGCGTGGCGTCAGAACGATCCGCACGTCCTCTGCCGATTCATCCTGGATGTCGCCCAGCAGGAACAGCTTCTTTTCTTCCAGCAGCGTCGCCGTTTTCTCAATCAACCGGCTTTTGGAAACCTGATAGGGAATTTCCGTGACGATGATCTGCCATTGGCCCCGGGGCAGCTCTTCTTTTTCCCAGCGCGCGCGCAGCCGGAACGAGCCCCGGCCGGTCCGATAAGCTTCAGCAATGGTCTCCGGCGCTTCACAGAGCAGCCCGCCAGTGGGGAAATCTGGCCCTGGCACCAGTTCCAGCAGCTCATCGGTTGTCGTGGAACGTTTCTTGATCAGCAGCAGCAAGGCTTCACACAGCTCATCCACGTTATGCGGCGGGATATTCGTCGCCATGCCGACAGCGATGCCTTGAGCGCCGTTCGCCAGCAGGTTTGGGAAGGCCGATGGCAGAACAGTGGGCTCCCGCCCCTCCCCGTCATAGGTCTCACGGAAATCAACGGCGTCTTCCTGGATGCCGTCCAGCAGCGCTTCTGCGACAGCGGTTAGCCGTGCTTCGGTGTACCGCATGGCGGCAGGATTATCGCCGTCGATATTGCCGAAATTGCCCTGACCATCAACCAGCGGATACCGCACGGCGAAATCCTGGGCGAGCCGGGCCATGGCGTCATAAATCGCGCCATCGCCGTGGGGGTGATATTTACCCATGACGTCGCCAACGACACGGGCGCACTTTTTAAAGGCCGCAGCAGGGTTCAGGCCAAGCTCCCGCATGGCAAAGACGAGCCTGCGATGGACAGGCTTCAAACCGTCCCGAGCGTCTGGCAAGGACCGTGATGTGATGGTGGAAAGCGCATAGGCCAGATAACGCTCTGATAGCGCGCGTGAAAACGGCTCGGGGCGAATATCGCCAGAGTCAGGCTGGTCAGGCGTCAGATCGTTCATGGGGCATTCCGGCGGCGGGCTGGAGAATTCAGGTCTCTATATCAGATTCGCGGTACATATCGGCAAGGCGCAGGCGCGCGGGTGGCATGTCCTTGTGGATAGCCCCCAAAACATCCCGCGCCAGGAAGTGTCCTGTTAGCGTCAATCCAGCTGCGATATCCGAATCTTCCAAGGCTGGCTCGCCCCGCAGAAAGCCCGGCAGCGGCAGCATTCTGTCCTTGTAAGCCTCACCGGCTGCCGCACATACCGCGCGGCCTGTGCGGGGTGAAACATAGATCAGGTCTTCGGTAACGCCTGTTGCTGCGCAGGATGTAAGGTTCAGCGAAAATCCTAAATCCGCCAGCAACCCAATTTCCCAACGGACATAAGCTGCAGGCCAGAATTCATGTTCGAGTGACGCCAAGAATGCTTCCATGCCGGCAGCAACGCCAGGATGCGATTCCCGCTCTGGCAGCACGGTTTCGGCCAGTGCGGCAGCGGACGAGAGCCCAGCTAAGCGGCGCTTGTCGTCGAGCCAAAGGGCAGCATGGTCTTTGACCGGCTCCAAGGTCCAGGCGCCAAGCTGATCTCCCAGCCGCGCCCGCCAAACCAGATCCGCTTCCACACCCGTCTGCAACACATAGCCGCCGCGCCTGCGTTTCGAGGTCCATCGCGCAAGGCCGGCATGCAGGCCGTGTTCACGGGTAAGCGCCCGCATGACGAGCCCGTCTTCGCCGAAAGGTCGGACGGAGAGGACAACGCCATGGTCGCGCCAATCAGCCATGGCTCAATCCGTCATTCTGCGTTGTAGTCAAGCGCCCAGGGGGCATAGCGGTCCGGGTCGTTTGCCCAGTTTTCGCGCACTTTCACGAAGATAAACAAATGCGCCTTCCGTTCCAGCCCCGCCTGCAATTCCACCTGTGCAGCTTCGCGGATGCTGCGGATACGCGCACCACCCTTGCCGATGATAATCGCGCGCTGGGATTGCCGCTCAATGTAGACAGTCTGCTCAATCCGGATATCGCCGTTCTCAAATTCTTGCCACTGATCAGTCTCGATGGTCAGCGCATAGGGCAACTCATCGCCAAGCTGGATGAAAGCCTGTTCGCGCGTGATTTCAGCAGCAAACAGACGTTCCGCCATGTCCGACATCTGGTCTTCAGGGAAAAGCCACGGACCTTCCGGCGCATCCTTCGCCAGGGTCGCCGCAAGGTCGGTGACACCATCATCTTTCAATGCGGAAATCATGAAGGTTTCTGTGAAGGGCAGCCGCGCGTTCAGGCTGGCAGCAAGGTCCAACAGGTTCGAGCGCTTGACCAGATCAATCTTGTTCAGCACCAGCATCAGCTTGCTTTTGCTGGATTTCAGTCGATCAACCAGCTGATCGAAATTCTTGGGTTGCTTCTTGCTCGCATCATAGATCAGGCAGGTGACATCTGAATCCTCAGCCCCACTCCATGCGGCGCTGACCATCGCGCGGTCGAGCCTGCGACTTGGGCGAAAAATACCAGGCGTGTCGACGAAGATCAGCTGTGCATCATCTTCCATCCGGATGCCCATGATCCGCGTGCGTGTGGTCTGCGCTTTAGGGGAAACAATGGCGATCTTTGCGCCCACCAGCGCATTGGCTAGCGTTGATTTACCAGCGTTTGGCGCGCCGACAAGGGCGATCACGCTGCAACGCTGGCCGTTCCCTGGCTGCATAGAAGTATCGTTTCCGTTCATGTTCCAACGCTTTCTTCGGCGCGCGCCAGGAGCGCCGTCGCCGCCGCAGTTTCCGCAATCCGTTTGGACCGGCCAGAAGCGCGTTCCGCCCCGACTGTGTCCAATATAACTTCCACGATAAAGACAGGCTGATGCGCCGGACCTTCCGTGCCAATGACAGTGTAGACTGGAAGCTTCAATGCCCTGGCCTGCGCCCATTCTTGGAGCGTGGTCTTAGGGTCCTTCGGCGGCGCTTCATAGCGGTTGAGCAATGGTTGCCACCAATGCCGGACGAATTCTGCCGCTGCTTGATAACCGCCATCCCGGAAGATGGCACCAATTAACGCCTCGACGCCATCCGCAGCAGCGGTTTCCTTTTGTCGTGCATAGGCACGCCCAGACCCGGACGATAGAACCACCGCCTCGCCGATCTTAATCTCTTTCGCAACATCGATCAGCGCTTCCTTACGGACCAGTGCGACGGACCGCTTAGACAAGGCACCTTCATTATCAGCAGGGAAACATTCAAGCAGTAGCTCCGCGATAACCAGGCCGAGCACACGATCGCCCAGGAATTCAAGCCGCTCATACCCAGCGCCCAATTCAGCAGCCGCTTTCACGATCCCAGCGCTTGGATGCGTTAGCGCACCTTCAAGGAAGTGCTGGTTAGCGAACCGATAGCCAATGCGATCCTGCAGGGCTGCCCGCGGGTTTGGCGCGTCATCCATTCTGCTCAAGGCCCGATGGACGTAAACATACGATCCCAGCGGAGGCCGAAGTCAAAGTCCATCCAATCGTCGCCTTGCCAATCAATTGACAGGAACAGGATATCCGCACGGCCAACCAAGTTTTCCGCTGGCACATACTTCACGGAATAGCGGCTATCGTTGGAATTATCGCGATTATCGCCCATGAAGAAATAGTGTTCCGCTGGCACCTTAAAGACCTCTGTATTGTCGAGGCTCTGGTTGTCGTCGATCTCCAAAATCTTGTGCTCGACGCCGTTGGGCAGTGTTTCGATGTATTGGTTATAGGTCTGGCCGCCAGCTGAAAATTCACCATCAGGTCTACGGTCGGTCATCGCGCCGTTGATATAAAGGCGGCCACCTTTCATCTGCACCGTATCGCCGGGCAGGCCGACAAGGCGTTTGATATAATCCGTCCGGGTAATTGTCGTCTCTCCGCCACGCCACTTTTCTTCGATGAACTTGAACACAATGACGTCGCCACGATCTGGCACGCCATTTGGCACGCGGCCATCGTAGAGATTTGGGCTCATCGGTAGTGAATGCTTGGAATACCCATAGGTCCATTTAGAAACAAACAGATGGTCGCCGATCAGCAATGTCGGCTGCATGGACCCTGACGGAATACTGAAAGGTTCGTACACGAAAGATCGGAATATACCCGCCAGGAGCAGCGCCCAGAACAGTGCGCGCACGTAATCCCACACACTGTCTTTTTTCTCAATCATATCGCTCAACGGCGCTGGCCCCAGGTGTTCAAGCGTCAGGCCGCAGGGATGCGGCGACGAATTTCCGTGAAGACTGCATCAAACATCTCTGTCGTCAGCCGTCCGGTGTTCGTGTTGTAGCGGGAGCAGTGGTAGCTGTCAGCTATCGTCAGTGCGCCGATCTGATGCATGGCACCATGACCAAACGGATGCGCCGCTAATTTTTCGCCAAGCAAACGCAGCACTGCATCATGGGCGATGCGCCCGAGCGCCAGGATAATCTGGAGGTTCGGCATCGCCTGCACTTCGGATACCAGGAATGGTCCGCACGTTCGGGCTTCAAGTGGCGTTGGTTTGTTCGCGGGCGGCAAGCAGCGAACGGCGTTGGCGATACGGCAATCGTGCAGGGTCAGGCCGTCATCCGGCGCGCGTTGGTAGGCACCTTCTGCGAAGCCGAACCGCAGCAGCGTGTCGTACAGCGTATCGCCTGCGTAATCGCCAGTGAACGGGCGTCCTGTTCGATTGGCCCCCTTCATCCCAGGTGCCAACCCCAGAATAAGCATCCGGGCGTCCAGCCCACCAAAGGATGGAACCGGCGCGTTATGCCAGTCCGGTTCCTTCGCGCGCAGGTCTTCCCGGAACGCAACGAGGCGTGGGCAGAGCGTGCAATTATGGTCCGGTCCGGACCACGCGGTGGCTTCAGCGGCTACAGGCAAGAGAAATCAGACGTCCTCTTCATCATCAATGAAGCCGCCATCGCGGTAATCGCCAGGGCCCCGAAGCGGCGGTGGCGCATCATCTTCGTCATCATCACTGGCCTCATCACCGGGGCGCGTGGCACCCGCAACATAGCCCGTTCCACCGGCAGCGGCAGCAGGCGTCGCACCGCTCCCGGCTGGATCATATCCTGTGGGCGCGGCACCTGGTGGACGCTCTGGTCCACGTTCGGGCATCCGGCGCTCAATATTTGGGGCAATGACGTGTAGATCCAGGAATTCATCCGCTTGGCGACGCAGTTCATCCGCGATCATTGGTGGGCTCGTGCGGATGGTGCTGACAACCGTCACACGCACACCTTTCCGCTGCAGTGCAGCAACCATCGCCCGGAAGTCGCCGTCGCCGCTGATCAAGATCACATGATCCAGGCGGTCCGCCATTTCCAGCGCATCAACAGTGATCTCGACATCCATATTGCCGCGAATACGCCGACGGCCCATGGCGTCTACATATTCCTTGGCAGGCTTGGAAACGAGCGTATAGCCATTGTAATCCAACCAATCCGCCAAGGGACGGACGGGCGAATAATCCTGATCCTCTGCAATGGCCGTATAATAGTAGGCCCGCACCATCCAGCTTCCGGCTTCAAAAAAGTGGCGAAGCTTGCGGTAATCGATATCGAAGCCCAGGTTTTTCGCGGCCGAATACAGGTTCGAGCCGTCAATAAAAAGTGCGCGCCGTATTTGGTTCATAGGTACATGTATCCCATATTGGGGTATCGGAACTGAAAGGACTGTCTGTATGTCGTCAGCTTATGGCGTATCAAATAAGACGCTTTTTAGAATGAGCAACCAAAACCACAAGCCTGCGACACTATCCCTGTGTTGATACCGGAAGGGCCGTTGGTATACAATAGAAGATCAAGCTTGGGGCTTTATGCGTGTTTTCGCTTGGCCTATTCGGAATTCGGCAATATATCATCTCCTATAGTGTAAGCCCCTGACTGCTTGGGGTTGCAACACTTTTGGCTCTGCGGTTGAGAAGGAACAGATCACAATGGCGCGCGTAACGGTAGAAGATTGCGTAGAACGCATTCCCAACCGCTTCGATCTGGTGGTGCTGGCCGGGCAACGCGCCCGTGACATCGCGACCGGCAGCGAGCTAATGGTTGATCGCGACCGCGACAAGAACCCGGTTGTGGCGCTGCGCGAAATCGCGGATGCCAATCTTGACCTCGTAGAATTGTTCGACGCTGTCGTGCGCGCCAGCCAGAAAGTCGCGCCAATCGAAGAGAATGACGATTACGCAGATGATAACGACATCGAATCCCCCGAGGATGATGAACTTGATCTCTCCGCGCTGGCGCGTGAAGCCCAGGAACAGGGTGCACCTGAACCTGTAAATCGCGACCGTCTGGCGGAAGCCTATGACGCTGGTCAGATCGACACCTGATCGCACGCGCGCGAATGTGAGTTGATCAGCCCGGTCAGGAGTCCTACGCTAAGCCAAGGACACGAAGCATAGGGTCGAAAGGGCCTGCCGGAACGCCATGATCCGCCAGTTCGAACTGGTTGAGAAAGTACGAGAGTACGATCCCAACGTCGATGAAGAGCGGATCAACCGAGCTTACGTGTTTGCCATGCAACGCCATGGCTCCCAGACCCGCGCATCGGGTGATCCTTATTTTCTGCACCCTCTTGAAGTCGCGTCACTTTTGGCGGATATGCGGCTTGATTCCGGCTCCATCGTCACGGCCCTGCTGCATGACACGGTTGAGGATACGGACGCGACGCTTGAAGATATTTCCCGGCTTTTTGGCGATGATATTGCCCGGCTCGTAGACGGCGTAACGAAGCTCACAAAACTCGAGCTACAATCGGACCGGACCAAGCAAGCAGAGAACTTCCGCAAGCTGGTCGTCGCGATGTCTGAGGACATCCGCGTGCTCCTGGTGAAACTCGCAGACCGACTGCATAACCTGCGCACCCTGAAATATGTGAGGTCCGAGAAAAGCCGACGACGCACCGCGTCCGAAACCTTGGAAATCTACGCACCATTGGCGGAACGCATTGGCGTTCAGACCTGGCGGGATGAGCTGGTCGATCTCGCGTTCGCAGAGATCAACCCAGAAGCCCGTGACGGCATCAACACACGGCTCGAATATCTGCGCAGCAATGGCAAGGAATTGGTCACACAGGTCATTTCTGAGCTGAAACGCATTCTCAGCGACTATAACGTCGAAGCCGAGGTGACGGGCCGCGAGAAAGCGGCGCATTCCATATGGCTGAAGATGCAGCGCAAAGATGCGCCTTTTGAAGCTTTGACCGACATTATGGCCTTCCGCGTCTCCGTACCTGAGATCGCGGACTGTTATCAGGCCTTGGGTGCCATTCACGCTTCCTTCCCTGTCCTGCCTGGACGGTTCAAAGACTTTATCTCAACGCCAAAACCCAACGGCTATCAATCGATCCATACGGCTGTAATTGGGCCAGAACAGATGCGGATTGAGGTGCAAATCCGCACCACAGAAATGCATCAGGTTGCTGAATATGGCGTGGCTGCACATTGGCGCTACAAGCAAGGCGGCGAAGGCCATGGCGGCAGGCAATATGGCTGGATACGCGGTCTCCTGGACATTCTGGACCAAGCGGGTGGACCGGAAGAATTCCTAGAGCACACCAAGCTGGAGATGTATCAGGACCAAGTCTTCTGCTTCACGCCCAAGGGGGATCTGATTAGCCTGCCAAACGGCGCGACGATCATTGATTTCGCCTATGCAGTTCATTCTGAGGTCGGTGACAAATGTGTCGGCGCGAAGGTGAACGGGCGCATGGCGCCGGTGCGAACGCGCCTCAAGAACGGCGATCAGGTGGACATTCTGACGGCGCGCAATCACACGCCCTCCCCTGAATGGGAACGGTTCGTGGTGACAGGACGCGCCCGCGCCAGCATCCGCCGCATGATCAGGCTAGAGCAGCGCGACCAATTCATCGCCCTTGGCCGTGAGGTCGTCCGCCGCGTTTTAACAAGCGCCGGGCGCACATTCTCAGAACGCGAACTTGGCCCCGCCCTGGATCGCTTTAAATTGGATGATGTTGAAGACCTCTACTCGAACTTAGGCGAAGGCCTGCATACGGAAGGCGAACTTGCAGCCGTATTCCAGCCCGTCAAGCCAGAATTCGATGTCGACGAAGCCGCACTTGCACGAGCGAAGCCAATCGCAAGCCCCGCTTCTGCCGATGGTACGCGTCCAAAAGCACTGACACTCAAGGGCCTTATACCTGGCATGGCCGTTCATTACGCCCGCTGCTGCCACCCTCTGCCAGGAGACCGCATTGTTGGTATCGTCACAACGGGCAAGGGTGTTGCCATCCATATGTCCGAGTGCTCAACCCTGGAAGCATTCGGCCACACACCTGAGCGATGGCTGGATGTTGACTGGAATGATGGGTCGGAGTTGGAAAACCATACCGGGCGGGTGCGGGTCATCCTAGCAAACGAGCCGGGATCACTTGGTGCCATGTCAAATACCATTGGAAAGCACAAAGGTAACATTTCCCATTTAAGGTTCGCCAATCGCGCGGCAGACTTTTTTGAATTGATGGTCGATATTGAGGTTGAGAGTTTGGACCACCTCGCCAACATTATAGCTGCGTTGCGTACGGATAGTCTGATCACGTCGATAGAACGGGAAGGCGCTTAACGGAGCATGTTTGGCAGACGGAAGCCGCAAGGAACAACGGATAAAGTGCGTGCATGGCTATGGCCGCGCGGCGGATTTAAGCGCGTCCTGCGATATCTATGGCGGCGTGTCGCCCGTATCCGCGCAACGCCACATGGAATCGCAGCCGGTTTCGCTGCAGGTGCCGCTGTCAGCTTCCTGCCACTCCTTGGACTGCACTTTGTACTTGGCGCTGCTTTAGCGCTAGCCACCCGAGCCAGCGTCATTGCTGCGATCCTGGGCACGGCAGTGGGTAATCCGTGGACGTTCCCGTTCATCTGGCTCGGCTCCTACAAGCTTGGTCACGCCATCGGAATTGGCAAAGACGGCGTGGCCGACAGCAGCATCGGCCAGAGCCTGAAAACAGCAGCAGATGATTTGTTGAGCGGTCATTTCCGCGATGCCGCGATTGAAAGCTGGCCAGTTCTGGCCCCAGCATTGGTCGGCGGTGCCATTATGGCAGCAGTGGTATGGGCGCTGCTATATTTCACAATTCGTCCCGTCGTCGACCGATACCAGACGCGGCGCAGCCTAAACATGGCGGCAGGCCGTGCACGTTGGCGGCGCCCGAAGCCACCTGCGAAAGAAGCTTCAGGGGAGCTACCCGGATGACTGGAACAGCCTTACGCCTCGGCGTGAATATCGACCATGTGGCGACTGTGCGAAACGCGCGCGGCGGCGACTACCCCTCCCCGCTGCGCGCCGCGCAGATGGCCGCCGAAGCTGGTGCAGACGGGATCACAGCTCATTTGCGCGAGGACCGCCGGCATATCCAGGACGCAGACATCCCCCTGCTGCGTCATGAGGTGCCATTACCGCTGAACTTTGAAATGGCGGCGACTGCAGAAATGGTCGCCATCGCAGCGGAGCATAAACCGCACGCTGCCTGCATCGTGCCCGAAAAGCGCGAAGAAGTTACAACAGAAGGCGGTCTCGACGCCGCCGGGCAGCACAACAGGCTTTCCCCGATCGTCAGGGAGTTGGCCAATGCCGGTTGCCGCGTCTCGCTCTTCATTGAAGCAGACTCTGCACAATTGAAAGCCGCTGCCAGCCTTGGCGCGCCAGTGGTCGAGCTGCATGCGGGGCGATATTGCGAACTCGAGGGGGCCGCCCAACAGGCTGAGCTTGAACGCATCACAGCCGCAGCGCGTGAGGGGGCCGCCCTTGGCCTAGAAGTTCATATTGGTCACGGGCTGACTTTCGAAAACGTCAAACCCATCGCCGCGATTGCAGAGGCTAAAGAGCTGAATATCGGCCATTTCTTGATCGCTGAAGCGATTTTTCTTGGGCTTGGCCCCGCTGTGCAGGAAATGCGCCGCTTGATGAATGAAGCCCGCGGGATCAGCCAATGATCATTGGCCTTGGCAGCGATCTGATTGATATTCGCAGGATTGAAAAAACGCTTGAACGCTTCGGCGACCGGTTCTTGGATCGCATATTCACTGAAGTGGAGCGCACCAAGTCTGACCGGCGGGCCGGGCGTGTTGAATCCTATGCCAAACGCTTCGCCGCAAAGGAAGCCTGCTCCAAAGCGCTTGGCACCGGATTAAGGAAGGGCGTGTTCTGGCGGGATATGGGCGTGATCAATTTGCCCGGTGGCAAGCCAACGATGAAGCTCACCGGTGGTGCCGCTGAACGCCTTGCATTCCTAACACCCCCTGGCATGAAGCCGATCATTGACATCACCATCACCGATGAGCCGCCCTTGGCGCAGGCGATGGTCATTATCTCGGCGGTGCCAACAGATATGGCCGCGCAAATAGGTCGGTAACGCGGTCTTCAGTTCCCAAGCGCCTAATTGCGCCATATTCTTCTGTAAGATGCTCACCTGTAATCTGCCTTGGAGGCTGCCGTGCGCCCGACCCTGCCGCTGAAAGCCAAGCTGCTCCGCTTTGCGGCGCGCGGCCTGATCGCAGCAGAACGGCTTTGGCGCGGCCTATGGCCAGCGCAAGGCTTTATCGCCGGATATGCCGCCCTGGCGTTTTCGGGCGCGCTTGATGATGCGCATTGGCTGATCCGCCTGGCTATCGCTTTGGTGGCGCTTGGCGGCACCGGATGGGGTATCTGGACCCTTTCACGCCGCTATCAACTGCCAACACAGTCTGAAGCAGAGCAGCGCCTTGAGCAGGATGCCAACCTGCCTCACCGCCCATTCCAAACCCTCGCCGACACCCCATCAACCGAGACACCAGAGGCTGAAGCGGCATGGGCAGCCCATATCGCCCGAATGGGCCAAGCAATCCGCCGCGTGCGCTTGGGTGCGCCCCGAATTGGGCTGGGGCGCCGTGACCCCTGGGCGCTGCGCCATGCAAGCCTGTTGCTCCTCATTGGCGGATTGGCTCTCGGCTGGGGCGAGCTCGGCCCTCGCGCTTTACGTGCCATGCAGGTTTGGCCTGTCACAGCCCCCATTCCAAGCAATGTCGAGGTTTGGATCAACCCGCCCACTTATACCGGTGCAGCCCCCATCCGCGCCTCGACAACATTAGATGAGATCGTGGTGCCAGCGGGCAGTATCCTGAAGGCTGTTGCTGAAACGGCGAAGGGCGCGCCGAGTCTCAACGTAGATGGCGAAACCATCGCATTTGAAGCGTTAGACTCCATCAACGCCTACGCTGTTGAAACGGAAATCACCGGAGGTGAGGCCGTTACGCTGACGGAGACAGACGGCATCATTCTCGCTGAGTGGCCACTGGTCGTAGTACCCGATGCGCCGCCGACAGCAAGCTTTGTGGATACGCCCGCCATCTCCGGCGCTGGCGTCATTCGCTTCAACTACAAGCTTGGCGATGATTACGGCGTTGCCCATGGCAAGCTGAATTTCACACCGAGCGATGGCGAACTGCCGGGTGGATTTGGCGATGCTGACAGCATTCCTCTACCTCTACCGCCCAATGTGCGGACGGCAACAGGCGCGCTGTTCCGGGATTTGACCGCGCACCGCTGGGCTGGCCGGACCGTCAAGCTTCAGTTGGACGTGACGGATGGCATTGGCCAAACCGGGCAAAGCAAAAGCCTGAACTTCCCCCTGCCCGAACGACAGTTTGAACACCCCATCGCCCGCGCCATCATCTCCGCGCGCAAAGAACTCGACGCTGAACCACGCAAACGCGAGCCTATCGCGTCCACAATTGGTAAGCTGATGCGCGCGTCAGACGCCTATGACGGCAGCGCCACGGTTATGACTGCACTCGGCATCGCGCGCGCCCGGCTATTGGTTGACCGCACGGAACGCTCCTACGATCTCGCGCGCGAATTAATGTGGGAGATCGCGCTTCGGCTGGAAGATGGCGACCTTTCCGCTGCTGAACGCGCCCTGCGCAAAGCGCGTGAGCGATTGGCGGAAGCCCTGGCGCGCGGCGCACCGCCAGAAGAAATTGCGCGGCTCGTCGAAGAATTAAAACGCTCCGTTGATCGAATGATGCAGGCTTTGGCCCGCGCCCAGCAGAATAACCAAGCCCAGCCGCAGCAGATGGATCGCAATGCCCAAATCATGCGCGGCCAGGATTTGATGCGCATGCTAGACCGGATCCGCGAACTCAACGAAGCCGGGGCCCGCGACGCCGCGCAAGAAGCTTTGGCGCAGGTTGACCGGATGCTGGAGCAACTCTCAAACGCTCGGGTGATGAACCAGAACGGACAGCGCCTGCAGCAAATGATGGAAGGCCTGCAGGAAGCCCAAAACCTCGCCCGTCAGCAGCAACAGCTGATGGATGAAACCATGCGCAGCCAACAAGGGCAGCAGGGGCAACAGGGGCAGCGTGGGCAGCAGGGCCAGTCACGGCAGCAGGGCCAGTCCGGGCAGCAAGGGCAATCTGGGCAGCAAGGACAATCCGGACAGAGGGGCCAAGGGCAGCAAGGCCAAATGGGACAGGGCCAGCAAGGTCAAGGACAACAAGGCCAAAACCCGCAGGGGCGTGGCGGCCAGGGCCAAAATGGTCAAGGTCAAAATGGGCAAGATGGCCAAGCACTGGCAGGACGGCAGGACTCGCTCCGCCGAGCGCTCGGCGAAGTGATGCGGCAATTAGGGGAAAATGGCGATATTCCAGGCGGCTTGGGCGCTGCCGAGCGCGCTATGCGTGATGCAATCAACGGCTTGAACCAGGGCGATCAGCAAGGAGCACTTGGTGCGCAGGGTGAGGCTGTTCAGCAATTGCAGGAAGCTGCCCGCAGCATGGCAGAACAATTGGCGCAGCAGCTTGGTCAACAACCAGGCCAGGGCCAGGGCCAAGGCCAGAACGGCCAAGCCAACCAAGGCGGCACGGACCCACTTGGCCGGGCAACCAGAGGCCGATCAAGCGGTGGCGTGCAGATTCCAGACATCAGTGCCCTGCAGCGCGCCCGCACAATCCAGGACGAACTTCGCCGCCGCGCAGGCGACCGCGCCCGCCCACCGGTCGAGCGGGATTACTTGGAACGGCTGCTAGAGCGTTTCTAAAGACTTAGGCTTAAGCTCACGCTTCGCCTGGTTCCGGGCTGAAGTGGTCTTTCAGCTTATTCGGGACCTTTTCCCATTTTTCAGCATCTTCCGGGCTGTCGCCTTTGCGGATGATGTTGGGCCATGCCTCGGAATAGTCACGGTTGAATTCAACCCATTCTTCAGCACCCGGTTCCGTATCCGGCTTGATCGCCTCGATCGGGCATTCTGGCTCGCAGACGCCACAATCAATGCACTCATCCGGATGGATCACGAGCATATTCTCACCGACATAAAAGCAATCGACCGGGCAGACCTCCACGCAGTCCATATACTTACATTTGATGCAAACTTCAGTGACGACGTAGGTCATCGGCAGGGATCCCGGCAAGTGACGTGGTGTTGAACCATTCCATATCGCGCCCTGCCCCGCCAATCAATGCGGCGCGTGAGCGCGCGCAACACTATCGCTTGAGGCGCAGTGTCAGCAACATCAGCGTGACGATGACGCCTGATAAGGCATAGAGCGCCAGTGTAAACCCGCCTGTCGCTTCCGATATCGCCCCAAGTGCCAAAGGCCCTGTGACACCGCCGATCTCTGCTGCGGAGAAAAATAGGCCGGACGCAGCCCCCGCCCGCCTTGGCCCGATTTCCGGCATTTCCACCAGGATGAGAATCGCGACCGTCATAAGCGATGACCTGGCGATTCCTTGCATTGCCAAGCCCAGCCCGAGCATAGGCCCAGGGTCCGAATGCAGCAGGACTGTCGCCGCCAACGCCGCCACGAGTAGGCCGATCAACACGTGGAACCGCCGTTCGGGTGTCGCTAGGCGTGGGATTAGCAGAGACCCGGCGACGCCAATTAACGTCGGGATCATCGCCCACAGATCTGCCGCTTTCGGCTCCAATCCGCTGGTGCGCAGCAATGTCGGCAGCCAGTTATTGAGGCCGTGATTGAAGAAGAACACGCCAACACTCAACAGCAACATCAGCCGCACGGTCGGCAGCCGCAACAGTTCCTTGTAGACAAGCATTTGCGGCTGACGTGGCTCTGCCGCCAAGCGCCGTTCAATCGCACGCGCTTCCGGATGAGCGGAAAGCACCAACCAAACGAACGCCGCAAGTGCTGTAACCCCGGAATAGACGCTCAACACCATGCGCCAGTCTTGGTCAAACAGCGGCATCAGTACCGGATTGGTGAACGCTAGGCCCGATATCATGCCGAGCGATGGACCGGTTATATAGACGCCCATAGCGAAAGCCCTGTCCTTGCCTTCAAACCAGAGCGCAATCACCTTTGGCGCACCGACTGAAATCAATGGCCCGCCAAGGCCAAAGATGGCGACGGCGAACAACAGGAAGCCGTAACTTTCGGCAGAGGCACGCAGCAGACCGCTGGCAACAATCACCATTGTCGCAACGAAGAGCGTGCGGCGCGGCCCAAATCGATCCATCGCAGCACCACCGGGCGCTGCCGCCACGATGTAAACGAGCTGCCAAGCGCCAAACACGGCCCCCATAGCAGCATAACCAATGCCCAGGTCCCGCGTGATTGGCCCGACCAGTGGTGCCAGCGATCCCGCTGTCAGCCCAAAACACGCATATAGCAGCCACACGCCCGCCAGCATCGCCCACCTATAAGGATGGTCTGCTGCTAAGGCTTCGATGGAGGATGTGGAACCGCGCGCCATGATCTCACCGCCATACCATTGCGCCCGCCCCGCCGCTAAGGGCAGGATGCCACAGGGCGTTTGGAGAGGAACTCACGCGATGGGACGGCTAGACGGCAAAGGTGCTGTTGTTACAGGCGGCGCTGGCGGCATCGGCAAGGCAATTGCTGCTGCCTTTGTTAGAGAAGGTGCTGCCGTAGCAATCGTCGACCTTGATCGGGCAGCGGTCGATGCGGCCATGGCGGACACGGGGGCTGCAATCGCCATCGCGGCTGACGTGACAGACTTGGCCGCCGCTGAAGCAATGGCGGCAACCGCGATCAACGCGCTTGGCCACGTGAATATCGTCGTCGCCAATGCCGGTGTATCTGGGCGCGGTCGGCTGGCAGATATTGACGAAGCGATGATCGATCACGTGATCGGCGTCAATGTCAAAGGCGTTATTCTGACCGCCAAAGTCTTCGCTGAGCACCTGACCGGGATCGGCAAAGCAGGCGGTGACGCAAATATTATCAATATGTCCAGCCAGGCCGGACGCAAGGGCTGGCCTGAACTCACGGTCTATTCTGCGTCCAAGGCCGCCGTTATGGGCTTCAGCCGGGGTTTAGCTGTGGAGCTTGCGCCCTATGTCAGGACAAACACCATCTGTCCGGGCTATATTCGGGACGCGGGCATGTTGTGGCGGAACTGGGCAGCTGAAAGCGATGCCGCTGGTGAAGCGCACGGCAAGTCGTTCGCAGAACAGCATTGGCCGCTCGCCAGGCTACAAGGACCGGAAGATGTAGCGAACGCAGCCGTGTTCCTTGCGTCAGAAGAAGCGCAGGAAATTACGGGCCAGGCAATTAATGTGTCCGGTGGCGTGGTGATGGATTGAATGAACAAGGGGGAAGCAGGCGATGACAACGACGTTTAACTTAGGCGACTGGCGGATTGACCGGATTATCGAACAGGAGCTGCCTGGCTTTGACCCGTTCGAGTTTTTCCCAAACCTGAAGCCAGAAGAACTGGAAGAGCACCGCGCGATGTTGGAGCCAGTGGCACTTGATCCCGCCAGCGGCCTCATGACGTTCGCCATGCAGTCCTATGTGGTGCGCACGGGCAAATTTAACGTGCTGATCGACACCTGCATCGGCAACCACAAAGACCGTCCGACGCGCCCACTTTGGCACATGAAGACGGACTCCACATATATGGACGCCCTGAACCGGGCTGGCCTCACGGTCAATGATATCGATTTCGTCATGTGCACCCATCTGCACCCAGACCATGTCGGCTGGAACACGCAGCTTGAGGATGGCCGCTGGGTTCCGACTTTCCCGAACGCCAAATACGTCTTCTCAGAAAAGGAGCTGGCGCATTGGACAGAATTCCAGAAGCATTCGCCAACGCTACACTTCACGGATTCTGTCCTGCCGATTGTTGAGGCAGGCATGACGCATTTGGTCAAAAGTGATTCCGAGCTGGTCAGTGGCATCCAACTATTACCGACGCCGGGCCATACGCCCGACCATTTCGCGGTACGACTGGCGCAAGGCGGCAAGGAATGTGTGGTGACGGGCGACCTGATCCATTCGCCGCTGCAATGCGCCTGCACCCACCTGGATGCGCGCCCGGATACGGACCCCGCACAGGGCCGCGCCACGCGAAACGCGTTCATGGATAAATACGCCGAGACCGACACACTAATTGCGACCATGCATTTCCCGAGCCCATCGCTCGGCCATTTTGTCCGCCACGGGGACGCCTTCCGTTTCCGTTACGCCGCAAGGGTTTAACCAACGCGTATGATTGAATATTCAATACTGGACCAGTCCGTCGCTGTCGCTGGCCGTCCGCAGGCGCAAGCGATCACCGAAACCATTGAACTGGCGGAGCATTGCGAAAAGCTTGGCTTCAAGCGGTTCTGGGTTTCGGAGCATCATAATCACCCTTCAATCCTGGGCACCGCGCCCGAGATTCTGATGGCGGCGATTGCGATGCGCACGAACCGCATTCGCATTGGCAGCGCTGGCATAATGCTACCGCATTATTCGCCCTTCAAAGTCGCCGAACAGTTTCGGGTTCTGGACGCTCTGGCACCTGGGCGGATTGATCTTGGCCTTGGCCGGGCGCCTGGTTCTGACGGTCGGACAGCGTTTGCCCTTAACCCGCAGGCCAATGAACGCCCGGCTGCGTTCCCTTCAGACGTACGGGACCTAATGGCCTGGGTAGCGGGCGAGCCGCTGGTGGAGGGACATCCTTTCCGATCCGTTCACGCCTTTCCACAAGGCGAAACAGTGCCGGAAACCTGGATGCTGGGCAGCAGTGACTATGGCGCGCAGGTCGCTGCAATCTTTGGCCTGCCTTACGCCTTCGCCTGGTTCTTTACGGACGGCAAGGGCGCTGACCGGGCAATCAAGCTGTATCGGGACACATACCGCCCTTCCGAGCGCTGGCCGGAACCCCATGTCGCGATCTGTGTATGGGCGATGGCAGGTGACGATAAAGCCGAAACAGAACGCAATTTCCTGCCCCGCGCCAAGTGTCGCCTCTACCGGGACCGGGGCATGTTCATTCCGCTGGAAACGCCTGAATCAGTTGAAGCGACGGACCTGAATGCCGCCGAAGAAAATCGCATGCAAACAATGCTGCGCGATAGCTTCGTTGGTGAAGGACCGGAGACTGCTGCTCGGATCGAAGCGCTCGGCAAGGAGTTGGATGTCGATGAGATCGCTATCGTCACCTGGGCGCATGAAAAGTCTATCCGCCATCGTTCTTACGAAATCTTGGCTGATGCCCTTGGAGTTGCTGCGTGAGTGAGGCTGAGACCGGCGTATTTGACTTTGCAGAGCCTGCGTCTGAGACGGGCCGGATGTCTCTCTATTTTCATTGCCCGGCAGATTGGCAGAATGACGGCCCTATTCTGATCGCGCTGCACGGTTACAAACGCAATGCTGAGGATTATCGGAACGATTGGAAGGCCGTTGCAGACCACTGCAAGGCGCTGCTTTTAGCCCCTGCATTCGATGAAATTGGTTTCCCCGGTCCTCGTGCTTACGAAGTTGGCGGGATGCGAACAACAGACCGGAAGTCCTACCTGCCCCGCGACATGTGGAGCTATCAGGCTGTCGAACGTGCGTTTGACGCAGGCCGGAAAAGCTTTGGCGCTAAGCGGAATAACTACTGGCTCTACGGCCATTCAGCGGGCGGTCAATTTGTGCATCGCTTAGCGCTGTTTCTACCAGAGGCCCGCTTCAGCCATGCCATCGCTGCCAATGCAGGTGCATATACCGCACCCGATGGCGCGCGCTTTCCTTATGGGCTTGGCCACGGCGCACCTGAAATCGACATGGACCGGTTTCTCGCCCGCCCGCTTACCATGCTGCTTGGCCAGAAAGACCGGAATGCAACCGCCAAAGTCCTGCTAAAATCGCCAGAAGCAACCCTTCAGGGACCACACCGCCTGGCGCGTGGCCGGTTCTTCTATCAATCCGGCAAGGCGGTCGCTGATGCTGCTGGCCTATCATTCGGCTGGCGTATCGTTGAAGCGCCACATGCCGGACATTCCAACCGCTTGCTAGCACCCGTCGCCGGCCAGTTATTCCTGGCCGGCTCGGATCAGATCACGCAAACGGATTGAATGGCGTTGGGAAATTGCCGTTTGGCTTGATGTAGTCGTAGGGCGCACGCGCCATGAAACGGCCACGGCCGGCCTTCGCATTGAACTTACCGTCCTGCCAAAGTACCTCACCGCGAGACATCGTAATCACCGGATAGCCGGTCACTTCCATGCCTTCATAGGGCGTGTAGTTGATGCCATGATGCAGGTCTTCCTGGCGGATCGTTACTTTCTTGTTTGGGTCCCAAATTGCGATATCAGCATCTGCGCCCGGCGCGATATGGCCTTTCTTGGGGGCTAAACCGAACAGTTTGGCAGGATTAGTCGAGCTAATTTCGACGAATTTCTCCAAGCTGATCCGCCCGCCGTTTACGCCTTCTGAGAACAAGATCGGCAGCCGGGTTTCAAGGCCAGGCACGCCGTTCGGGACTTTGGTGAATGGTGTATTCGGGCCTTCCGGCAGCTTATTGCCTTGGCCTTCTGCGAAATTGGTTGGCGCATGGTCCGATGAGACGATGCCCAATGTGCCCGAGTTGATGTGCTTCCACATCGCAGCCTGCTCGGCTTTGGTGCGGGGTGCGGGCGAGCAAATCCACTTGGCACCTTCGCCATTGGGCTTGTCCATATCGTCCTCGGTCAGGACCAGATATTGCGCGCAGGTCTCTCCGAAGATTTTGAGGCCGCGATGCTGCGCCCGGCGGATTTCTTCCGCTGCTTCGTCACACGTCACGTGGAAAATCTGCAAGGGCAGGTCCAGTAATTCTGCCATCGCAATGACACGATGCACGGCTTCACGTTCCACCAGCGGCGGCTTGGACCAGCTGTGATGCTTCGCTTCAGTCAGGCCCGCATTGGTGAGCTGCTCCATCATCCACATGATCATCTCGTGATGCTCAGCATGGATAACCATAAAGGCTTCGTTGCGGCGGGAGAGCGCCATCAGCTTCAACAGGCCTTCATCGTCCACCCGGTTAGATGGGTACGTCATGAAGACTTTAATCGTGCGATGGCCCTCGGCGATCAATGCAGGAAGCGCTTCCAGCGTTTCTTCATCGGCGCGATTGACGATCAAGTGAAAGGAATAATCACAGGTGGCGCTGCCTTCAGCGCGCTTGTGATAATCCGCCGTGGACTCTTTGATATGTACGCCGGGAAACTGGGGGGCGAAGCTGATGACGGATGTCGTGCCGCCACAGATGGCCGCGCGGGTGCCAGATTCAAACGTTTCAGCGTTTTCACCGCCGGTCGAGCTGATTTGGTCGATATGACAATGGCTGTCGATGCCACCTGGAACAACGATCTTGCCGCTGGCCTCAATTTCTTTATCGCCAGGGGCAATATCTTTGCCAACAGCGACAATGCTCTCGCCGATAATCCCGATATCGCCTTCAAACACGTTGCTCGCGGTCGCGATCGTGCCGCCTCGGATTACGGTATCAAAGTTCGCCATTGCCTGTGCGCTCCGCCATAAGATTGAAGCGGTAAGCTTAGGCTGTCAGCAGGAGGGCGCCAAGCGCGACGCCGCTCCCTTTTGCTGCAGATCAATAGAAGATTTTGCTCTGGTCCATATTGGCGTACATGCCAGCCACTTCTTCGGCATAGCCATTATATAGCAATGTCGGCACGCGCCCGCTTTTGCCAAGCTGACGTTCAGTCGCCTGGCTCCAACGGGGGTGGTCGACTTCAGGGTTCACATTGGCATAAAAGCCGTACTCCCGGCGCGCCAACTGCTCCCAGAAGCTTTTCGGCGGTTTGTCCGTGAACGTGAATTTGACGATGGATTTCGTCGATTTGAAGCCATATTTCCAAGGAACCGCGAGCCGCAGCGGTGCCCCCATCTGCTTGACGATTGGCTTGCCATAGACACCTGTCGCGATGAACGCCAGATCATTCGTGGCTTCATCCAAGCGGAGGCCTTCGACATATGGCCACGGATACCAGTGCTGGCGCTGCCCGCGCGCGACATCGGGGTTCATGAAGGTTTCCATGCGGAGATATTTGGCACCCGCCTTGGGGCTCGCCATTTTGACCAGTTCTTTCAGTGCAAACCCACTCCAAGGCACCGCCATGGACCACGCCTCAACGCAGCGATGGCGGTAAAGGCGCTCCTCAATCGGCATCTTGCGGATAAGCTCCTCCGCATCCAGCGTCATGGGATTATCGACCATGCCGTCAATCGTGACGGCCCATGGTTTAACGTCCAAATCCTGTGCGCGCTTCGAAATTTCTTTGTGCGAGCCGAACTCGTAGAAATTGTTGTAGGTCAGCGCGATCTTCTTCTCTGTCAGATCGCGATCCAGCTTGTAGAGCTCATTGCGCTTAGCTGGATAGAGTTCCGGTGCCACATCGGGCGCAGCCATTACGTCGGCGCGTGCTGGAAGCGATACACCCGCTGCAAGCAGGCCCGCGCCGCCGCCAACCAATAACTGGCGGCGATTCATAAACAGGGCTTCCGGGGTCGCTTCCCGTTCGGGTATTGCCCAACGGCGTACAGACTTAATCAGCATTTGGCATCGCTCCTGTTTTCGCAATCATGGGACTAAACTAAGGTTCACTGGCAAAAACGCCAATCACTGCTGCGTCATAATCACGGGAGTACCATCAAGATGAGTGGGTCGGAAGATAAGGTTAAGGTCGAAATTGACAGCGACGGCATCGCCTGGGTGACACTGAATGAACCTGAAGTCCGCAATGCTTTATCGCCGGAACTGCGTGCCCAATTCGTTGAACGCATCCCCCCGCTGGAATTTGATGACAGTGTGCGGTGTGTGGTCATTCGCGGTGCGGGCGCGCATTTCATGGCGGGCGGGGATATCCGCATCATGCGCCAGCGCCTGCAAATGGAGACGGCTGAGCGGTCTCGGAACATCGTTAGCGGCCTGCACGACATTCACCATGCCATCTTCGCGCTCCGCCGGATGCCGAAGCCGGTCATCGCGAGCGTTCAGGGTGCTGCGGCCGGGTTTGGCCTAAGCCTCGTCGCTGCGACTGACCTGGCCATTGCAGCCGACGACGCCGTGTTCACATTGGCCTATTGCCATATCGGTGCCAGCCCAGACGGCGGCTCATCCTACTTCCTTGGCCGCACACTTGGTATGAAGCAGCAGATGGAATTGGCATTCCTTGGTGACCGGTTTGGCGCAGAAAAAGCCAAGGATCTTGGCATCGTCAACTTTGTGACACCCGTGGCGGATTTGGCCGCAGAAACTGACAAACTCGCCCGCCGCCTCGCTGCCGGCCCGACCAAAGCCTATGCCAACGCTAAGGCGTTGTTTAACGCCAGCGGCCATCTCAGCATGGAGACTCAGCTGCAGATGGAAGCGTCAATGATCGCTGACAGCATGGCGACAGACGACCACCGCGAGGGCGTCAACGCATTTCTGGACAAACGCAAACCCAATTTCAGTGGGCGTTGATCAGCGCAAGCGTTTGTCGGCATTAGTACCAGAAAATACCAGGGGCAGACTCGTTCTGGCGCCAGACTTGCTCCGTAATGCCTGTGGCCAGACTCCTGGGGGGTTTGCGTCGCATTTTGGGACGCAAAACGTCGTTCATCGAAGCAAGTTTGGCCCGAACAGCTTCGAGGAAATTCTGAATGGGTGGGAGAATAAACAATGAAGCGTACGATGATGATTGCGGCCAGTGCGGCCGCGCTGCTGCTGGCGGCAGGTTGCGCCAGCGCCGATGAGGCTGGCACCAGCCGCATTTCTGAGCTGGAAAACCAGCTCCAGACAACAGAACAAAGCCTTGAAGCGGAACGCGCCGCAAAGAATGCACTGGCCGACCAGGTCAAGAGCATGGGCGAAAAGCCAGTAATGGCTAACGACCGTCGCGTTGGCGGCAATGCTGACCTTCCGCCAAATGCACTGCCCGGCCATTGCTATGCCCGCGTGCTGATCCCGGCAACCTACAAAACCTCGACCGAGCAGGTTATCGCCCGTGGCGAGAGCGAGCGCGTCGAAACGAGTCCAGCAAAATATGGCACCAACACCCAGCGTGTCCTGGTTGCTGAAGAATCCGAACGGATTGAAGTGCGCCCGGCGACCTACAAAACCGTCACCGAACGCGTTCTCGTTCAACCGGCTCAGACGACCCTGATTGCGACTCCGGCTAAATATGAAACACGCTCCGAGCGTGTGCTGGTTCGCCAAGCCTACACGACCTGGAAAAAAGGCCGTGGCCCGGTTGAGAAACTGGACCAAGCTACAGGCGAGATCATGTGCCTCGTTGAAGTGCCTGCAGAATACCGCACGGTTTCCAAGCGGGTTCAGGTAACGGCTCCAGGTACACGTGAAGTGACCAAACCAGCTGTATATCGCACGATCACGCGCCGCGTTGTCGACACGCCTGCTGCTACGCGGACCGTGAAGATTCCGGCCAAATACAGCACGATCAAAGTGCAGACGGTTGTTCAGCCTGCCAGCCAGCGGACTGTAAAGATCCCTGCGAAATACCAGACCGTGTCCAAGCGCGTTAAGGTCAACGAGGAAAGCCTTGAATGGCGCGAAATCCTCTGCGACACCAACACCACTGGCGATGTGGTCCGGCGTCTGCAGCGTGCCCTTAAGGCCAAGAACATTAATCCTGGCCCGATTGACGGCGTTTATGGTTCACAGACCCGTCGTGCCGTGAATGCTTATCAGAAGAAAGCCGGTCTCCCGACTGGTGCTCTGACGATCCGCACGCTGAACTCTCTCGGTGTAAAACTTGGCAGCGCTGCCTAAGCACTAGAGCCTGCATGAAGGCGGTGCCGCATCCCTCCAGGGGGCAGGTAGGCGGCACCGTCTTTTCATGGCTAAATACCGCCAATAAGAAAATCAAATAACGACAAAATCAAAGAAGCGAGCCCAACCGATGCAAAAATCTCTAACTATTGCAGCTGTTAGCGGCCTGGCGCTTTTAGCCGCCGCCTGCAGCAGCAGCTCTAAGGAAGCCGAAGAGGCCAACAATCTCCGGATTCAAAACCTTGAATCTCAGCTGACGGACTCACGGACGCAGCAACAGCAATATTATTCGCAGTTCAATGCGATCAATCAGGAAAACGCACGCCTTAAGAACCAGCTAACGGCAATGCGTCGCACACCTCCGCCGCCGGCTCGTCCTGTCGCAGCAGGCCCGCAAACTGGCGCAGCCAACCTGCCGCCGAATGCCCGCCCTGGCGAATGCTACGCCCGCGTGCTGATCCCAGCGAAGTACCAGGCCGCGACCGAACGCCTGCTTGTTGAGCCTGAAAGCCAACGTCTTGAAACGATCCCGGCGCGCTATGAAAGTGGCACCGAACGCGTGCTCGTGCGCGAAGCATCTGAACGCGTCGAAGTTATCCCAGCCGCATATCGCACCGTTACAGAACGGGTTTTAGTTCAGCCAGCTCAGGAAGTCCTGACGCCTGTGCCAGCCACATATCGCACTGTGACAGAACGTATCCTCGTCAAACAAGGCTACACGACCTGGAAGAAGGGCCGTGGCCCGATTGAGCGCCTGGACCAGGCAACCGGCGAAATCATGTGCCTTGTTGAAGTACCGCCTGAATACCGCACCATCAGCAAGCGTGTTCTTGATCGCCCAGCGACCACAACCCGCTCTGTGCAGCCTGCCGTGTACAAAACCGTAACCCGTCAGGTGGTTGATCGCCCGGCAGCGACACGTCGCGTCGCAATTCCGGCACAATATGACACAGTTCGGGTCCGCAAGATGGTGCAGCCGCCTGCAAGCCGCGCCATCGCCATACCAGCACGCTATGAGAACATCACAAAGCGCGTGAAAGTGTCAGAAGAGCGGCTCGAATGGCGCTCGATCCTTTGCGAGACCAATACGACGACTGATATCGTCTCCCAAATCCAGCGCGCACTTCGGGCAGCTGGCCATAACCCAGGGCGGATTGATGGCGTCTACGGTCGTCAAACCAAAGACGCTGTTGCTCGCTACCAGCGTTCAAAGGGCCTTCCCACCGGTGGCCTGACGATGGACACGCTGCGCCGCCTCGGTGTTCGCCACAGCGCCATCCGCGGTGCCTAAGCTAGACTAATACGCCCGCCATATCGGCGGGTTCCAGAAAGGCCCGGGCGCAATCCCGGGCCTTTCGCATTTCTGGACTACGGACCAATACCGGCCTCGCTGTATTGTGACCGGTTGTTATGGTGGTCTGCATTGATTATTCGTGCAGCACGGCCATTTTAAGCCTGCCCTTCATAGATTTGAATCTGGAGTTCACCGCATGCGATTATCCCGCCGTCAGGCCCTGCAAGGCGCTGCTGCAGTTGTCGCCGCCAGTGCAGTTTCTGCGGGCTTGCCTGCCCACGCTGCAGCGCCGCCGCGTGGGCTCCGACTTTTGGAAAGCCAGGACCCAATGCCAGATGTCGCCTTTAAGAAGGGCGACGGTCAATTGACAGGTTTCGTTGAATATCAGGGCGCTCCTGTCGTCGCCTTGTTCTGGGCCACATGGTGCACCGTGTGCTACGACGAAATGCCCAAGCTTGATGCACTGCAGGCAAAACTCGGAAGCCGCGCGCACATTGTGCCGCTATCAATCGATCAAGCAGGCATGCCAGCCGTTAAGGCCTATTATCGCCGCCGTGACCTAAAGGTGCTGAAACCATATTTGGACGACGAACGGATTTTCGCGTCCATTATGGGCATTCGCGGCGTACCGACGGGCTTTGTGCTAGATCGCCAAGGCAACATGATCGCCGCATCTGAAGGCCCCGTTGATTGGGACAGCCCGACCGCATTGCAATACCTCACGTCCCTCTAACTAGGGTGCGGCCTAGTTGTATTCAACGGTGCCGCCTGCCCCGCCAGCCGGAGCGGCTGCCGTTGTTTCGGCAAGGTCTTCCAAATAGGCATCAACAGCCGCGACATGGGCAGGCTGCAACATTAAGTGAATGGCGTCCGGCTTTCCTGTTCTAGCGGAAATCCAGCCTTTGGCACGCATAGCATCTGCAATGGCATGGGTATTCTTTTGGCCGTGATGCAACGCGATGAGGCCAAGCTTCGGATTGCCTATTGTCTCAAAACCGAGCGCACTGGCACCGTCCTGAATTGCTTGACGCGTGTTCATGACATCAGCTGCCAGCCGCTCATAGCCGGACCGCCCCAAATGGCGGAGCACAGCCCAAGCGCCAGCGATGGCCCCACCGGGCCGGGTGCCGTTTAGCGTCGGCGTTGACATGGATCCACAGGCCCAGACATCAAATGTATAGGGCTGATGCGCAAACAGATCGGCGTTGCGATACAGCACCGTCGAAGCGCCTTTGGGCGTATACCCGTATTTGTGGAGGTCCGCTGAGATAGACGATACATGCGGCAACCTAAAATCCCATGGGTCAATCGCAACACCCAGAGAGTCTGCATGCGGAATGAAATAACCGCCGACACACGCATCCACATGCAGCCAAAGCCCCGTCCGCGACGCCACAGCGTCCAGGTCAGCAATGGGATCAATCAGTCCATAGGGAAAACATGGGGCAGACCCTACCAGCATGATGGACTCTTTTGAGACAGCCGCTTCCATCGCCTTCGCGTCAGCCAGGTAATCCGGCCCTACCGGAACCCGCGTCACCGTGAGGCCAAGCGTGTGAGCCGCCTTGTTAAATGCCGGATGCGCCGTTGCAGGTGCGACGACCTCGCAGCCGGACCGTCCATTGGCCCGCGACCAGTCCCGCGCGGACTTCATCGCCATGAAAATGCTTTCGGAGCCGCCCGCCGTCATGCACCCAGCTCCGTCAGTGCCGTGCATTAGGCCAAGACCAAAGCCAACGACCTCTTGCTCCATGCGATCAAGGCTTGGGAAGGCTTTAGGTGCAAGGCCGTTCTCCACCATGAACATCGTATAGGCTTCACGACCGACCCGGCGGACCTCTTCACCGGCATTGAATACATAAACGGCAGTCTTCAATCCGCGCCAATCCGCGTCACCTGCAGCCATGGCCTGCATCTCGCCAGCCAATTCGTTCCAGTTTGCGCCATCTTGCGGCAAAGAGAGTGCGGACATTGCATAGACCTTTCTTAGGGTTTCAATGTAAGTATCCCTGAAGAAACCGTCCGACGCCAAGGGGGGCTCATTATATGCGCCGCTGGATCACCATTATGCTACCGCTCGTGGTGCTTGCCGCAGCCGTATACATGCGGGTCGAAAGCCCTGTCATTGTGCACGAATTGCGCCTGAAAGTGTTTGATGCATACCAATCCATCAAACCCCGCGCGTTCAAGCCGGACGAAACGCCTTCTCGCATTGTCGACATCGATGAAGAAAGTCTGCGCCGTTTCGGGCAGTGGCCATGGCCACGCCCCGTTTTGGCTGAGCTGACACAGAAGCTAACAAATGCAGGCGCTGCACTCATCGTGTTCGATGTGGTGTTCGCTGAACCAGATCGCACGTCGCCCGCACGCTTGATGCAAGACTGGAAACGCATCGCTGACCCCGCCAGCCTAGACAAAATCCGCACCGTCAGCGCCTCATTGCCTGACCATGATGATGTGTTTGCAAAAACACTGTCGAAAACCGCGGCCATTCTGGGCTTCGTCATGTTCGACGAAGAGAACGACAAGCGTCCGGCCAAGACCTTTGGCATGGCAATGCTTGGCGACAACGCCACCGAATTCGTGCCGACATTCAGCGGTGCTGCCGTCAACCTACCTGTTCTGTCCGCCAATGCCCTTGGTGAGGCCAGCTTTAACAGTGTTCCAGATTCAGACAACATCGTGCGCCGCGTGCCGTTGTTCGTCGGTCTCGGCGGCCAGATCTATCCAACCTTGGTGGCAGAAACACTGCGGATTGCGCAGGGTGCCAATACATTCCGCATCAAATCGTCCGGTGCCAGCGGTGAGCAATCTTTCGGCGAGAAGACGGGTGTTACCGCGATCTCTATCGGCGATTTTGAGGTTCCAACAGATAACCAAGCCGCCATCTGGCTCTACGATACGGGCCACCAACCGGGCCGCTACATCCCCGTTTGGAAGGTTATGGAAGGTGAGGTTGGGCCAAATGAGCTGGAAGGCCGCGTAATCTTCATCGGTACCAGTGCTGAAGGCCTCCGCGATATCCGCTCTAGCCCCCTTTCAACCGCTATTCCAGGCGTTGAGCTGCATGTCCAGGCACTGGAGCAGATATTTTCCGGTGAGCTGTTAACCCGGCCCGATTGGGCAGACGGGGTTGAGGTGCTGGGCATGATTGTGCTCGGCCTGATCATCTATTTCGGCGTTCGCTGGAAGCGTGTCGGCGCAACCGCGACAGCCATTCTTGGTGGTGCTGCAGCAGCGGCGGCGATCTATGCGTCCTGGTATATGTTCGACACCCAGGGCCTGCTGCTCGACCCGATCTATCCGATGTTCGCCGGGTTTGCAGTCTATCTCGTCACAACAATCCAGTCCTACATGCAGACCGAGTCGGAGAAGAAGCAAATTCGGGGCGCGTTCTCGCAATATATGTCGCCAGATATGGTGGCGAAACTGGCCGACAATCCGTCCTTGCTGAAGCTTGGCGGTGAAATGCGCGACATGACATTGCTGTTCTGTGATGTACGTGGGTTCACGACCATTTCGGAGCAATTCAACGCCGAGGAACTCACCGCCTTCATCAACAAATTCCTGACCCCCATGACAGACATCATTATGGAGCGGAACGGCACCATCGATAAGTATATGGGTGACTGCATTATGGCGTTCTGGAATGCGCCGTTGGATGACAAAAGCCATGCTGATCACGGCGTCGAATCCGCGATGGCGATGATGGCGCGCCTCAAGCCATTGAACGAGGAAATCAAGGCCGAGGCTGAAGCTGAGGGCCGAAAATTCATCCCGCTGGCCATTGGCATTGGCTTAAATACGGGCGTTGTCTGCGTCGGCAATATGGGATCAGACCAGCGCTTCGATTATTCTGTGCTTGGCGATGACGTGAACCTTGCAGCGCGCTTGGAAGGCCAGTCCAAAACCTATGGCGTCGATATCGTCATTGGTGCCAACACATTGGCGCAATTGACGGACAAAGCCACGCTTGAACTCGACCTGATCCAGGTGAAGGGCAAGACGGAGCCCGTGCGCATTCACTGCGTCGCCGGCGACAAAGACTTGCTTGAGAGCGAAAAATTCCTGCGCCTTCGTGAAACCCACAATAAGATGCTCGCAGCCTATGTTGGCCAACGTTGGGATGAAGCGTTTGAATTGCTGGATCAAGGACGGAAAGACATGGTCGATGTGATTGATCTAACCGTTCTGTATGAACTTTACGACGAACGCCTGACAGACTTCAAAGCCAACCCGCCGGGCGAAGATTGGGATGGTGTCTTCATCGCGACCAGTAAATAGCATGTTTGACCCTGACGCCTTCATGGCCCGCCTCGCCGGGCCACCGTTACTCATGGGCATTCTGAATGTCACGCCGGACTCATTCTCCGACGGCGGCCAGTTCGATGCATCAGGCCCTGCAATCGCGCATGCCATTGAAATGGCGAACGCGGGTGCGGACATTATCGATATTGGCGGCGAGTCGACGAGACCTGGTCATACGCCCGTGGACGCTGAAGCTGAGCAGCGGCGGATTATGCCAGTCATTCGTGCCGTTGCAGCCGCGGTCGAAACGCCGATATCCGTGGATACCTATAAGGCCGCCACCGCACGCGTTGCATTGGATGCAGGTGCCCATATCATCAATGACATTTGGGGCCTGCAGCGGGATCCCTTGATGGCGAAAGTTGTGGCGGATGCCGGATGCCCCATCATCTGCATGCATAATCGTGATGCTATCGATCCTGATATTGACATGATCGCCGATATTAAGGCCTTTCTGGAAAGGTCTCTTGAGATCGCCCACCAGGCGGGCATTCAAACCGACCGGATCATCCTTGATCCCGGTTTCGGCTTTGGAAAGTCCTTCGAACAGAGCCTGGATGTCTTGGCGCGCGTTGGTGAATTGCAGACTATGGGTTTGCCTTTGCTGATCGGCCTTTCCAGAAAAGGCTTCATTGGTCATTTCTCCGGCAATAAGGAAGTGGGTGACCGGCTTGCCGGAACCCTCAGCGCGAACATGGCTGCAATCAACCAAGGTGCTGCGCAGGTCATTCGCGTCCACGCTGTGAAGCCGCACCGGGAGATGTTGGATTTCGCAAGCGCGCTTGCGGCCGTTCAAACGTAGGCCGCGTAACGTTACCGCATTTCCGCTTGCTGATTTCAGCGCTACAGTGCGCATCAAATAGGCATTCACTCTTGCACACAGGAACAGATTGATGGCGTCGAACAAGAAAGTATTGGTGCTGCCAGGCGATGGCATTGGCCCCGAAGTCGTTGGCGAAGTCCGCCGTATCGTGGACTGGATGGACAAGCGTCGGCACGTGACATTCGATCTATCCGAAGGCCTTGTCGGTGGTGCCGCAATTGATAAGCACGGCATCCCGCTGACTGATGAAACCATGGCTGACGCCATGCATGTGGATGCGGTGCTGTTCGGCTCTGTCGGTGGACCACAATGGGAAAAACTGGACTTTGGCGTTCAGCCAGAGCGCGGCCTGCTGCGCCTCCGCAAAGAAATGCAGCTTTATGCGAACCTGCGCCCGGCCATGGTGTTCGATGCGCTGGCTGATGCGTCCTCCCTCAAGAAGGACTTGGTCGCTGGGCTCGATATCATGATCCTGCGCGAGCTCACGGGCGGCATCTATTTCGGCGAGCCGCGCGGCATTGAAACCATGCCTTCCGGTGAACGCCGTGGGTTCAATACCCAAAGCTATACTGAGAGCGAGATTGAGCGCATTGCCCGCGTTGGGTTTGAGCTTGCGCGCAAGCGTAGCAACCGGGTCATGTCGGTCGAAAAAGCCAATGTGATGGAATCTGGTGTGCTCTGGCGCGAAGTCACCCAGCGCATCCATGACGACGAATTCCCGGATGTACAGCTGGACCACATGTATGCGGATAACTGCGCGATGCAGCTGGTCCGCCAGCCGAAGCAGTTTGACGTCATCGTAACCGACAATCTGTTCGGCGATATCTTGAGCGATTGCGCGGCCATGCTGACAGGCTCGCTTGGCATGCTGCCCTCCGCTTCACTTGGCGCAGAAGACCCAACCACAGGTGCCCGCAAAGCGCTTTATGAACCAGTCCATGGCTCTGCGCCCGATATCGCTGGTCAAGGCAAAGCCAACCCAATCGCTGAAGTTCTGAGCTTCGCGATGTTGCTCCGCTACTCGTTCGACATGGGCGAAGACGCGGATATGGTTGAGAACGCTGTTGCCAATGTCCTCGCGACGGGCATCCGTACCGGTGATATCGCTGGGCCAAACGATAAGGTCGTCTCCACCAGCCAGATGGGTGACGCGCTTCTTCTGGAATTGGACAAGCAGTCCGCTTAAGCAGGATTTGGAAGGGCTTCGGCGCGAAGGGAGGTCATGTCGATGAACGTCGTCACCCGCTTCGCGCCGAGCCCGACCGGCCCGCTCCATCTTGGCAGCGCCTATGCTGCTTGGTTCGCATGGAATGCCGCCAAGGAAACCGGCGGCAAGTTTCTGTTGCGGATCGAAGACCTAGACCAAGGCCGCGCCCGGCCAGAATTCGAAGCCGCTATTTTGGATGACCTGCGTTGGCTCGGCCTGGATTGGGACGGCCCAATCATCCGGCAATCAGATCGCAGTGCGGCCTACCAATCCGCGCTAGACCAGCTCAACCGAGACGGCCTGACATACCCCTGCTTCTGTACCCGCCGCGCGATCGCCGATGAGATCGCCAATGCCGGTGCCGCACCCCATGGCCCTGATGGACCGATCTATCCCGGAACCTGCAGAACCATTCCGAAAGCGGACGCCGATGCCCGCATATACGATGGGGAAGCCTATGCTATCCGGCTCAATACAGCCGCTGCCATCACCCGTACTGGCGCTGTCCAATGGCGCGAAGACAGCGATACGGTGACCGCGGACCCGCTACAGTTCGGTGATATCGTGCTGAGCCGGAAGGATGCACCGGCCTCATACCATCTAGCCGTAGTGATCGATGACGCTGCATCTGGCGTGACGCTTGTGACACGCGGCAGCGACCTCAAACCGGCGACGGACATACAAGTCCTCCTCCAACGACTGCTTGGTCTGCCACCCCCCACATACCGCCATCACACCCTCGTCCTCAGCCCCGACGGTACACGCCTTGCCAAACGGGCCAAGTCCGCCAGCATCGCCGAGCGCCGCGGCGCTGGCGAAACACCGGATATGGTCCTAGCGGCAGCGAAACAACAATTGAGTCAAGGCTAAGACGCGCTTCCGCAGCAACGGCCTTGAGCATGTTTGGAACAGATTGGGCGTTCCGCTTGAGGACTTACGTGCAGCCTATGCAGAAACGGCTAAAGCAGCCTGATTGATTATCGATTTATAGCCAATGCCAGCCCGTCAACGACTGCAGTAAAGGCTTCGGACCGCAGAATCTTGGCGTCCGGGCAAAGGGCGCTCACTTCGGCGGAAACGAAGCCCATCAGGCTCGACCCGCCGACCAGAATCACGCGGCCAATATCGCCTTGCCGCACGCCTGCCATCGCCAAAGTCTCGATGATGGCTTTGCTCAACTGGCTACGCGCATCGCCAAGGGTTGCATTCAGGCTGTCCTGTGTAATCGTCGCTTTCAGACCGCGCTCAATAAAACCCATATCGAGGGCTGCTGAACCAGCACCTGCATTGGCAGCGATCTTGCCACGCTCAACAGCGAATGCCAGTTCATGGCCAAGCTCAAGTTCCAATACGGATACGAAGCGGGCCAGCTTTTCTGGCTCCACAGCAAGCCGCGCCATGCCCGCCGCCATCCGCCGCGTTTTGGCATTGTACAGGAACGGAATCGTGGCCCAGGTCGCGAGTTCAAAATACGGCGCACGGGGGACTGGCAACAGCCCCTCCCCCATATCCCGTCGCAATTGCCCACCAAGGCCAAGTTCCGGCATGGCGTGGGTCATTGCGACGGCGCGGTCGAAATCAGTCCCGCCAAGCCGGATGCCATGGCTAGCCAAAATTTCCACCCGTCCACCAACATTTCGGAAGACGGAGAAATCAGACGTGCCGCCGCCGATATCAACAATCAACCCAGTCGCACTGGCCACCCCCATGCCGCCGCAGGAAATGGCGGCCGCTTCTGGTTCTGCCAGGAACGCGACGTCCTCAAACCCAGCGGCATGGTAGCAAGCGCGCAAGTCTGCTTCCGCCTTGGTATCCTGGGCTGTATTGTCGGAATGGAAGCGTACCGGCCTGCCAGATAATACGCGCCTGTACCGCTGGCCAGATGTGCGCTCAGCCCGTTGTCGTAACTCGGCCAGGAAGTCCGTAATGATCTCAGCGATCGTCCTCTGCCGCCCACCGACTGGCCGCAGTTCATGGAGCAGGGACAAGCCGAGCACGCTTTTGAGCGACCGCATGTAGCGCCCCGCCTCCCCATCAACCAACGCATCAGCGGCAGCCGTGCCAATGCGCATCGGTGTCTTGTCGATTGGAAAGAACACAGCAGTCGGCAGCGTCTCCGCATACTTCTCAATGGGAATACGAACCACTGCGTTTCCATCAAGCGCTGCGACGGCGGAATTGGAGGTGCCGAAATCGACGGCAAGTGTGTCTGTATGCATGGCCCACTCCCGCGTAAAACAGCCGCTGTGGGTAGCGGAAAGTCTGGCCAAACACAACGCATACAACGCAACCAATTGGTTTTCAGCGTTGAAAAGCGATAGCCATAAACCTCAGCCGATGAGCTGGCTGAGCCCGTCAACAAGGATGAGCTTCAGGGCGAGCACGACCAGGACCACGCGAAATGCGATCAAAAAATAGGTTTCATCCATCTTGCTAAGCACAGCGCGGCCAACCCGTGTGCCGATGATCGCTGCCGGGATCATGCACAGCATTGTCGGGCCGTAAGCGGTGAAGCTGAAACCGACCATCGCAAAGCCCGCAATTTTCAGCAGATTACCCAGAAAGCCGAAAAACCCAAGCGTGCCCACAATCGCTTCCTTCGACAGGTCCTTGCGAATAATCAGCACCCCAAGGACGGGTGCTATTACGCCAACAACCATGTTGAGTGCCCCGGTCACAAACCCGATTGGCACAAACGCCCAAAGCGGTACATCGCTTTCACGCCACGTCCCGATCTGCCGTGCGCCCAGGGAAATTAGAACGAAGCAGCCGATCATGATCTGAATGACCGCCGTTGGCAGCCCCTGAAACAGGGCTAACCCCAACCACACGCCGAGCGGTAATGCGGCCGCAAAACGGAAAATGATCGGCCAAGACATATGCCGCCAAAGCAGCCAAACCCGTGTCGTATTAGACGCCAGCTGCACCGCCCCATGCACCGGGATCGCAGCCGCAGGCGACATCACCTGCAGCATGATCGCAATCAACGCTGTCCCCCCGCCCGCCCCCACAACAGCCGTCAACGCCGAGGTACAAAACGCAGCACCCGAAAGAATAGCGATTTCGACAGGAGACATGATCTCTTCCTCGGGGTTTCAAATGCGAGGGTAGCCTATACGCTGTCGGCATTCGCTTATGAGTCTAATTGGACTTTAGAAGCCAGGGTCACTCAGCCCAATTGCAAAAACAGTAAATATCAGAGAATTGGATGCAAAGACGGCTATATGTAATGCAAGTGCGTGAAGCCGTCCAAAATAGGAATTGATGGAAATACTGTGATGCTGTTACCCGATCCTGCGCTTTTCCCCTTGGAATAGGCGCGCGACAACAGCAGAATATATCAATCTTATTGACTTAGGTGGCAGGCAGTCATGTTTTGGTCTCGAAACCTTGTCGATGCTGACACTGCAACGTGGGTGGAAGAAGGCTTTGCTTGGCTTATTCGCACCTATGATGCCAAAGTCTACTTTAATGAAACGAAACTGATTTTACCTACGAGTGATTTCTTCAAGGCGCCCAAGGGAAGTAGTCACGACGCTGCGCAGGTGCTGTTTGACCAAGTTCGAGCGCATATGGGTATGTCTGATTGGTCTTGCAAACTTGTTCGCCAAGACGCTGACCCGAATACACACATCGCAACAGGTCTCTCGGTTCAGGGCGTCGAACAGTCGCCAGGGGGAACCTTCGGTTTTGATGGCAAGCAGATCACTATCACTTATTCGCCAGACCTTATGAAGTGGCCGGTTAGCTTTCTGAACATGTTATCGCATGAACTTGCTCACTATCTCTTGGCGGCTGACGTCGAGCACGCACCAGGGGGTGTGGACGCGCATGAGCTGATGACTGATCTTGCAGCAATCTACGCGGGCTTTGGCCTGATCCAACTTGAAGGGGGCATGACCGCAAGCGGCTACCAGGATGCATTCGAAGCGGGCTGGCAGATTGGCAATCTCGGCTATCTGTCATCCGAGACCCGGGCGTTCGCGCTTGCGCTTTTTGTCCTAAGCAAAGACATTGCCCCATCAACCGCTTTATCTTACTTGTCTTCCAGCAAGAGCAAACTCTTCCGAAGCGCACTGCGCATGCTTAAAAAGCAGCCTGAGATCGTGGACCGTATTAAGGCGCTTGCCGGATAATACCTCTCCGCTGTCGAAAGCTCGCCCATGCACGGCTAAACTCTGTATGCCGACATCAGCCAAACTTCAAACCAGCCGTTGTCAGGCCAGATGCCGACTCCTCAGAAGCCCGTGCTTTTTCAAAGCATCAACACGTCAGTTCAGAATCTCAGCAGTTTCACGACCTCTCCGACCCGCGCAGCAGGTGCCTATTCCGCCGCTGCTTTGCGGGATTGGCGTTTGCGTTCGTGGGGGTCGAGGTAGCGTTTGCGGAGGCGGACGGCTTTGGGGGTTACTTCTACCAGCTCATCGTCAGCGATGTAGGCCAGGGCTTTTTCCAGGGTCATATCCACCGGGGTTGTCAGAGTGACTGACTCGTCCTTGCCGGATGCCCGGAAGTTGGTGAGCTGTTTAGCCTTAAGCGGGTTGACCTCCAGGTCGGACGGTTTGGCGTTCTCACCAATGATCATGCCCTGATAAACCGGCACGCCGGAGGGGATGAACATCAACCCACGTTCTTCCAGGTTAAACAGCGCATAGGGCGAGGCCTTGCCTGTTTCCATGGAGATCATCACGCCTGTGCGCCGGGCAGCGATGGCACCTTTGTGCGGCCCATAGTCGTGGAACACTCGGTTCATGACGCCAGTGCCGCGCGTTTCCGTAAGGAACAGGCCGTGGTAGCCGATCAGGCCACGGGCGGGCGCCAGGAACGTCAAGCGCTGCTTGCCGCCACCAGAGGGGCGCATGTCCTGCAACTCGCCGCGACGTTCGGAGATCGACTGCACGACAGCGCCAGAATATTCTTCGTCCACATCCACGACAACTTCTTCAATCGGCTCTTCCCGCTTGCCCGTTTCCGGGTTGCTGCGGAACAGGACGCGCGGACGGCTGACGGAAAGCTCATACCCCTCACGGCGCATTTGCTCAATCAACACGGCCAGCTGCAATTCGCCCCGGCCCGCGACTTCAAACGCGTCCTTGTCTTGCGTTTCGCTAATGCGGATCGCGACATTGCCTTCCGCTTCCCGCATCAACCGATCCCGGATCTGGCGGGAGGTGACTTTGTCACCCTCCTGGCCTGCAAGCGGGCTGTCATTGATCGAGAACGTCATGGCCAATGTCGACGGATCAATCGGCTGCGAAGGCAGCGGCTCCGTCACTTCCGTGGCGGCAATGGTGTCTGCAACAGTGGCTTCGGAAAGCCCGGCGAGCGCCACAATATCGCCAGCACTTGCCTGCTCAACCGGCTGACGTTCCAAGCCCCGGAAGGCCAGAATTTTGGTGATCCGGCCGCTTTCAATCCGGCCACTGCCCGCGCGCAATGCGTGGACCTGGCCGTTGGCGACAATCGTGCCGCTTTCAATGCGGCCCGTTAGGATGCGCCCCAAATATGGGTCGGCCTCAAGCGTTGTTGCCAACATGCTGAATGGCCCGTCGGCATTAACGTCCGGCGCTGCCGTGTGGCTGACGATAACGTTGAACAGCGCCGCCATGTCCTCCGTTTTTTCGTCAGGGTCCATGCTGGCCCAACCAGCTTTGGCGGAGGCAAAGACGCATGGGAAATCAAGCTGGCCTTCATTGGCACCAAGTGCGCCGAAAAGATCAAACGTTTCGTCTTGCACTTCGTAAGCGCGCTGCTCTGGCTTATCGACCTTGTTGACGACCACAATTGGCTTCAGGCCAAGGGCCAGGGCTTTTGCCAGCACAAACTTTGTCTGCGGCATTGGGCCTTCAGATGCATCCACGAGCAAGCAAACGCCATCAACCATGCCAAGGATACGCTCAACCTCACCACCGAAATCGGCGTGGCCCGGGGTATCCACGATGTTGATGCGCACGCCTTCCCATTCAACTGACGTACATTTTGCCAGAATGGTGATGCCGCGTTCCTGCTCCAGATCATTGGAGTCCATTGCACGTTCTGCAACGCGTTGGTTGTCCCGGAAGGAGCCGGACTGCCTTAGCAGGCAATCAACGAGAGTCGTTTTGCCATGATCGACGTGCGCGATAATCGCGATATTGCGGATATCCATTGGGCTAAACCATTCCAGGCGCGACCAGGGCGCTCAGTGCCGCTCCCGCGTCTCTAACAAACTTGTGTGAAAGTGTTGCAGCGCAATATAGGCCACAATCCTTGCTACTCAAGGGCTTTAAAGCCGCAGGGGCTTAAGTCGAGGCCTGTCTTCGGGTGATACGAATACAGGCAACCAACTCATGTCGCGTCTTTACGTTCAAAGTCCACGGGATCAGCGGCGGATAGTCCTTGGAGGATGCGGCGCAATCCGTCGAGGCCCATTTCAACGCCGCCATTCCGCACCCGGTCCGGCCCGCCGACGATGCAAGCGCTGCGAACGATGGTGTCCTGGCCGCTGCGGGCGACAGCGATTTGGACCATGCCTTCGCCAGAATTGCCTTCATCCGCCGGTGCTATCAGCACAGCGAGACCATGGCTAGCGCTGGAGGTATCGGCGACAGCTTCGGCATAGGCTTTTGCGGTGCTGGCGGTTGCCCGGTCATAAGCTTCACCCAGGCCAAGTGCCCGCCCGAGCGCACGAATTGTACCGCCAACGCCACCGCGTTTGAACACTTTGCCATCTGAATCTATCGCGACCATCCGGCCCGCAACAGCACCGTTCGTGCCATATTCTGCTACGGCAAGCGTTCCACCCGCCATGGCTTTAAGAATGACACTCTCCAGGGTGTCCGTGTCTTCACTCAGGATATAAGCGCCCATGCGCTCCCGGATCGCGGCTTCAATGGGCGCCATGCGGGTTTCAAGTTCCTCCATGGATTGGCCACGCCCGAACAGCTTTGTTTCAAGCTGCGGATAATGCGCCTGGAAGCCAAGCTTGACCTCCCCGCCTTCAGCTAAATCTTCCGCACCTTTCAGCATGTCATCGACGCGGCTTTCGCCCATGCCGAAAGAATGAAAGCGCTTCAGGCGAACAACGGCCTGGGTGCCACTTTGCGCCAGCAAGCGTGGGATCAGCTGATGTTCCAGCATGTGCCGAATTTCACGCGGAACGCCCGGCGTGAAGTAGAACTTCGCCTTGCCAATCGTCAGCGCGAAACCGCATGCAGTGCCGACAGGGTTGTCAATCAGCTCCGATCCCTCGGGCAGCATCGCCTGCTTCTTGTTGTTCGGCGGCATGACACGGCCACGGGCTGCATAGAAGGTTTCGATATGCTTCAGCCAGCCCTCGTCTAATTTGAGGCCAACGCCTGCGGCTTCCGCCGCCACTTCCTGGCTCAAGTCATCTACAGTTGGCCCAAGGCCGCCATTGACGATGACAGCGTCCGCGCGCGCGCCCGCCAGTTTGAACGCTTCAACCAAGCTTTCCCGGTCATCGCCAACAGTCGTGCCCCATACGACATCAAGCCCCACTTCCTGAAGGCGGCGCGCCATATGGCTGTAATTGGTATTGATCGTTTTACCGCTCAATACCTCGTCACCTGTGCAGAGGATCTCAATACGCATCACTGTTTCCTTTGGGCCGCATCGCCTTGTTCACATTGCTTATACGAAGCCTGATCGCTGCTGACAAAGCAGACGTGCGCACGCAAACGGGGCATGGCATACTCATAGCATCCTGGTTCTTCCCGTTTTCAACGGACACCCAAAAATGGCTTGGCGATTTTTCATTGGCGCACTGGCGCTTTCATTCGTGGCAAATCCAGTCTTGGCAGCAGATAGCGGCGATCTCGCCCGCGTTTTGGCCGGTGAGGATTGCGTGAAGTGCGACCTCAAAGGGGCGGATTTGAGTGGCGTGAACCTTGCAGGACGCAATCTTGGCGGCGCTAAGCTGGATGCCGCGAAGTTCGTTGGCGCGAATATCGCGGGCGCTAATTTCTCCGGCGCAAAGCTGGTCGCTGCGGATTTCACGAATGCGAAAGCCGCTGGCGCGCAATTCGTAATCTCCAACTTGGATGATTCAATATTCACAGGTGCGGAGCTTGAAGCAGCCGATTTCACCAGCGCCAGAATGGACGAAGTTAAATTGCAGGGGGCGCGGGCCGACGGTGCGATCTTCAGCAAGGCAAAAATGCGCGCGGCAGACTTCACCGGCGCGCGCTTGCCGGGGGCGCACTTCAACGGCACGAAGGCACCCGCGGGCATTTTTGACCGTGCCCTGATGGACGGTGCCCTACTGCGCTATGCCAAGATGTTCGGCGCATCCTTCAAGGACGCAAGCTTGCCCGGCGCTGACTTCACAGAAGCAGGCCTGTGGCGCGTGGATTTCATGGGCGCAAAGCTAGATGGCGTTAAGTTCATCAACGCCTATCTGAAGATCGCCAAGTTCCCAGAAGACCTCAAAGGCGTGAACTTTTGCGGTGCCACAATGCCAGACGGAAAATCGAACTTTAACGCCTGCTAACTCAATAAGGCCCTGGCTCAAGGTCGGAACCGTCAAAGAAGCGGTTGGAGCGGAAGCGGGTTAGGTCGTGGCCCGGCGTTTGGCCTTGGACTAAGTCTGCTGTCAGCCGCCCGATTGCGGGGCCAATGCCAAAACCGTGGCCGGAAAGGCCTGTCGCCGTAAATAAGCCTGGCATGCGATGGTCTTCGCCAAGTACCGGCACAGCGTCCGGCGTTACATCGATCATCCCGGCCCACGCCTCCACAACATCCAAATCCTTCAGGCCCGGAAACCGCTGGCCAAGCCGTTCCTGCACACGGGCAACGACAGTGGGCGATGGCGGCGGATTCAACACACGCATCGCCTCAAACGGGCTCTTCTCCTCCGCAGACCAGCGCCGGGGCGCACCCCAGGCCCCAGGATATCCTTTCGGTGCCATCGGTTTGATGCGCACATCTTTGGCCGACAGCTTCATCAGCTTCAGGTATTTGCGGAAATACTTGAAGGATTTCGGGCTTAAGAAATGCTCGGCCAAATCTGCGCTGGTAACGGAATACCCACCGTCTGCACGCCGCCGGAGCGCGAGGCCAGGGCTGGAGACGTTAGGGCCATCATATCCACCGTCTGGCGCTGAGGCCGTGCGCATCACCGTTGACCGAACAGCCAATTGCGGCAGGTCGATCCCAGCATTACCGGCAAAATGCGTTGACCATGCGCCGCCTGCTAGAACAACACGGTCTGCCGCGATCCGGCCATGTTCCGTCACGACCCCGGCAACGCGGCCCCCCGCCACATCAAGCGTGCGGACGGCGCAATTTTCAACAATGATCGCTCCCGCCCGGTCCGCCGCCCGCGCTAATGCTGGCACGGCGACGAATGGCTCTGCCCGACCGTCACTTGGGGTGATCATGCCGCCGGCCCATTCGCCACCACCAACTGGTCCGGCGATATCAGGATAGCGGGCGCGGATGTCCGCTGCCGTCAGCAGCACCGTGTCGAGCTGCGCCTGCTTCGCTGTATCGTACCAGCCTTCATATTTCGTCATGGCAGCAGGGCTATCAGCTAAATATAGGCAGCCTGACTGGCTGAAACTCAGGTCCGTCTCACCCGTTGCTGCGGCAAGGCCCTGCCACAGACGGTTTGCCTCCATCATGATTGGCAGTTCAGCCCAGTCCCGACCTTGCTGGCGCACCCAGCCCCAATTCCGGCTGGATTGTTCCGCCGCGACCCGCCCCTTCTCACACAGCACGACCCGAACGCCACGTTTGGCAAGATAATAGGCCGTAGAGACGCCCGCGACACCGCCGCCGATCACCACCACATCCGCTTGCGCCGGATGTGGTCCCGGAAATTGCACCGGCGATGCTTCGCTAATGAGCGAAGGCTGCGCTGTTGGATAATCGGTCATCAGGGGCCTCCACTTGGCAATAGGGCTGTAGCTTAACCCGTTCACGAACAGTCACCAATCCGCCGCGCGGTGGCCGAAAAGTCCGTGCGCCCTGCGATGCCCTAGATCAGCGAGATGGCTAGACCTTGCCGCCACCTGTTTTAGGGTCCTGCATGAGGCGCTTAATGATGTCGAGCGGATCCTGCTGGTGTGCAGGATCAGAATTGCCATCGGCAGCTCGCATCAAGGTCGTGACGGTGGGATCATTGAACTTGCCGTCCTGTGCCAAGTTTCTGGACTTTTGAAAAGCCAGCATGGCATTGCGCGCACCGGCTGTCAGTTCAGGCCCTTTCGAGCCGGGATCATGGCCAAGCGTTCTAAGCGCTTCCTTAGAAAGTGCAAATATGGCTTCCACTTTCTTGACGGCTTCGGACAGATCGCTCCAATTGCGATCATACCGAACCGCAACCCGATAATCGCGCGCCATTCCTTCTAGATTACCCTGCCTGCCATAGATTGAGCCGCGTATCGCATATGAGGCTGCGGTAGTTGGCTTTAGCTTGATCGCCTGATTGATGGCCTTAAGTCCGCCAGCGAGATTACCTTCTTCAAGTTCAACCAACGCTTCCATCCGATACAAATCCGGATTTTCAGCTTCAATTTCACGCCCGGCGGCAATGACGGCCTTAGCGTCTGAAAATTGCTTTGCGTTCATATGCATGTGCGACTGAAGCGCGAACACAGCAACAGGTGGCGTCTCACCTTTATCTGCATATTTGCGCCTGGCAGTTATGGCATCGCCAATGCCGCCGGAATAATCTTTCATGGCACCGCGAATGAAGCTGCGCGCGCTATAGATCTTGGGATCATCGCCCTCACCAAGACCAATCGCTTTGGTTATCCCACATTTCCCATATGAGATTTAGCTTGGCGGTGCCGCGAGGCGTGATAATCTTTCCGTATTAATGAGTTAGATTTTGCAGGGTGGAAGTTTGGCAACGGACGCGACGGGTGAAGCGGAAACGGGGCCTTTGCGGCTT
>CALLKY010000067.1 GCA_938083135.1 uncultured Alphaproteobacteria bacterium
GCGTCCCTAGCCAGCACTTTCACCTCTATCTCAAAGAGTGCGAATGGCGCTTCAATCACAGGCCCACCGAAAACCTCTTGAAAGTATTACGCAAGTGGGCAAACCTCTGAACCGAAACCCTTAGATAGGCCAGCCCCAACAGTAATATTCGTGAGTACCGCTGCATCAAAAATTCCCCCATGAAGAATGTTCAAGTAGACGGCTAGATATTCGCTGAATCGGAAATCCCGCATTTCTTTCGCCGCCGAGTCGAAGACTAAGCTGAGATTGAAGGGTTGGGAAAGGCTAAAAGTGCAACTTTAGGAATATTTTTCCCTTGATCACGAAACACGCCCCGCAAGCTGCGTGACGAGGGCGGCCCCGCCGACTAGCATTGGGGCATGGCTAAAGATGACCCTCGACCCTTTCTCAGCAACGCTGCAGCGCGTCGCCTCTTTCTTCACCGTCATGGCTTGGCGGCTGATCCTGCGGGCGCGCCCGGTATACCAGGGCTGGCTGATGTCATTAGTCGGTTGGGCTTTGTGCAGCTTGATAGCGTGAACACTGTCGAGCGCGCACATCATATGATCCTTGCCGCACGCCGTCCGGCCTATCGGCAAGCCAATTTGGCGACGTTGACCGAGCGTCAGCGGGGGTTGTTTGAGCATTGGACCCATGATGCCTCCTTCATCCCGATTGCGTTCTATCCGCATTGGCGGTTCCGGTTTGAGCGGGACAAAGTTCGCCTTGCGGACCGGTGGCAGAAGTGGCGCCGTGACGGTTTCGAAGCGAAGTTCGATGAAGTGTTGGAGCATGTCGCCAAGAACGGCCCTGTCATGGCGCGAGATCTGGGCGGTGGTGAGGCGCGCGGCAATCAAGGGTGGTGGGACTGGCACCCGAGTAAGACCGCGCTTGAATATTTGTGGCGCACCGGCGCGCTCGCGGTGAAGCAGCGGCGTGGCTTTCAGAAAGTGTTTGACCTAACGGAACGTGTGATCCCGCCGGATATCCTTGCGGTTGAGCCAGCAGCGGCAGAAACCATCCATTGGGCCGCCGCCAGCGCCATGGACCGATTAGGGTTCGCAACGTCGGGAGAGATCGCCGCGTTCTGGGAAACAATTACGGCTGCCCAAGCGAAAACCTGGACCGCAGCGCGCTTAGGCGATGATTTGATTGAGATTGACGTTGAAGGGGCGAATGGTGCCATACGCCGATGCTTCGCCCGGCCATCCGTTCTGGATAATGCTGAGACAGCGCCGGAAGCGCCAGCGGCAGTGCGCATCCTCAGCCCCTTTGATCCGGCCCTCCGCGACCGGAAGCGGGCGGAATGGCTGTTCGGTTTCCGCTACCGCATCGAGATATTTGTGCCGGAAGCGAAACGCCAATACGGCTACTATGTTTTCCCGGTGTTGGAAGGCCAGCGCCTGATCGGGCGGATTGATATGAAACGCGTAAATGGTGCGATGAATGTCCGGGCGTTCTGGCCGGAGGCTGGCATGAAGATGGGTAAGGGCCGCAACGCCAAACTAGAACGCGCCGTTGAACGCATGACTAAATTTGCGGGTGTCCAGGATATCCACTGGTCGCCTGATTGGCTGAAAGAGACACTGTGATCAAGACTTTATGGAGCAAGCATGCCTGATTTGATTGTAAGCGAAGACCATGGCGCAGTGCGTCTGCTGACGATGAACCGCCACGATAAGATGAACGCCTTCAATGGCGCGCTCTCCTCTGCGCTGATCGAAGCGTTGGGCCTGGCTTCGGATGACGCAAGCGTCGCTGCGGTTGTACTGACCGGCGGCTCACGCGCTTTTTCTGCTGGTGCAGATATGAAAGAAGCCACGAGCCATGGCGAGCGGACGCAGCGCCAAGCGATTGCCGCTGGTGCCCATGGCACTGCGCTCTATGACGCCGTGGCGGGCGTAAATAAGCCTGTGATTGCTGCCGTTAATGGGTATGCGCTTGGGGCAGGGTGCGCTGTAGCGATCTCAGCAGATATGGTGATTGCGGGTGAAGGTGCAGTATTCGGTTATCCCGAAGTGAAGCGCGGCCTCGCGGCGACGGCGGTGACACCAACACTTGTGGCCCAAATCGGACGGAAAGCGGCGTCAGAGCTTTTGCTGCTCTGTGAGAATATTCCAGCAGCACGGGCGGAAATGCTTGGGCTGGCAAATCGCGTCGTTGCTGATGATGCGGTTATTGCGCGCGCGTTAGAGATCGCGGCGACGATGGCCGCGTTTGACCATGATGCGCTTTGGATGACCAAACGTATGATCCGCCGCTCTGCCGATCTGCCATTGGATCAAGCGCATCATATGGTCAAGGACAACATGCTGGTCATGCGCGGCTTTAGCTAAAGGCGGCGTCATATGAAGTGATCGCCGTCTCTGCCTTCGCTTTGACGGCGGCGGCAGTGTCACCGGGTTTGTAGAGGCTTGAGCCAAGGCCGAATGTCCGCACGCCCACTGCCGCATAGTCCTTGAAGGACTTGTCCGATACGCCACCGACAACGCCAACGGTTATGTCTGGCGGCAATACGGCCCGAATGGCTGATACGCCGCCCGGCCCCAGCACGCTTGCCGGAAAGAACTTCAATGCGGATGCGCCCGCATGGATGGCTGTCAATGCTTCAGTTGGGCTGAAGACGCCAGGCATCGTCACCATGCCGTGGCGATGGGCCTGCGCCAGGACGGTGGTGTTCACATTCGGGCTGACGAGCAGGCGACCGCCCGCATCGGCCAATCGGTCAACGTCATCTGGCGTGAGGACCGTGCCTGCGCCGATTAGGCATTGGCTGCCAAGGCGCTTCGCCGTTTGGCTGATGGAGTGGAATGGGTCTGGTGAATTCAGCGGAATTTCAATGGCTTCAAACCCGGATTCAGCCAGGGCATCGGCAATGCCGTCGATCTCATCCGGTTTCACGCCACGCAGAATGGCGACAAGTGCGCGTTTGAAGTTCGGCCAGGAAGCGCCTTTTGGCGTGGTCATTGAAAACTAGCTCCAGATCATATGAGCGGCGCGTAGAAGCCCCGCTTGTGACGCCATTTCAGCATCTAAGGTTTTGGTTTGAATGCCAGCAGCGGCGAGGGCTGCCGCATATAGTTCCGATGCGCCATCAGATGCCAGCAGCGTCACGGGACCGTCTGGCCTGGCCGCTGCAATCTCCGCCCCGATCAGGAGGCCAGATAGACGGGCAGCGCCGCTGGCACCGTCTGCGTCTCCGACGAGGCCGCGCGCCCGGACAGAAAACAGTTTGGCCGTGAGGGCGGCACCATCTGCCTGCATTTCTCGAACAGCTTCCAGGAATGCAGGTCCGTCGGGCGCAATCTGCGCGCCGGGTGTCACGCCGTGTTGCAGAATTGAGTGTGTGCCAAGCACCGCGAATAACTCGCCTGTCATGAAAGTGTTGAAGTGGGTGACCGTGCTGTCCTGCAATGACACCCATTTGGAATGCGTGCCTGGAATGCACACCATGCCATCCTGCATGCCAGCGCCGAGCAATTGCGTTTCCTCGCCGCGCATTACGTCTTCTGCGCCGTTGGATGTCTGGGCAACGCCGGGGAGGATGCGCACGTCGCGGCCTTCGTAATCAACTGCGATGGAACCTGCCGCCACATCCGCCAGCAGCGCAGGCGTGGTTATGTATGGGGCCTCCCGCCAGCCTTGCCGCGCTCCGGCCATGCCAGCGATCAGGATATGGGCGTCCGCAGGTGCCTTCGCTGCCGCTAAATGGCGGGCCAATACATCTGGAAACCCGCCGGGGGATGCCGCGGCAATAGCCATGCCTTCTAACCCGCGGCTTTCACCAATCACGGCACCGTTCGCTGCCAATACCCAAAGCCTGAAGGATGATGTGCCCCAATCGACGGCGACACAGAATGCTTGGCCCTCCTGGTTTCCTGGCTTGTCGGAGTCTGTCATCATCACTGCTCAATTTCGCGCTTCTTGAGGTCGCATCATAGCGGTTCTGGCAGCGCCTTGCATTGATCGTCGTGAGGAAACGCCGCTATGGCTGATGAAACGCCCAAATTCCCAGGTTATGCACTGGATACCGCAGCCCAGGCGCGCGCGGAGAAAGCGCAAGCCGTGTTTCGGGAGGCCTTTGCCAATCTAGCGCCACCAAGCCTGTTCGATACAGAGCCACAAGCGATTGAGACCGCGCTGAACAAGCTCGCCGGAGATGTAGCCCCATGAGCTTGATGGATTTGACATTGGCAGATGCCGCTGCAGGCGTCCAATCTGGCGCTTTTACATCCCGCGCGCTAACAGAAGCCGCGCTGGAGCGGATTGAGGCCAGGAACCCAGCCCTGAATGCTGTCATCCGCGTCGAAGCGGAAACAGCGCTTGCTGGCGCAGATGCGGTTGACCGCACGCGTGCCGTTGGCGGTGCAATTGGGCCACTCGGCGGCGTGCCACTGGCGCATAAGGATATGTTCTACCGGGCGGGCGGTCTCACGACCTGTGGCAGCAAAATCCGCCGGGATTTCCGGCCCGATTATATAGCGACAGTGTTGGAGCGGCTTGGCGCTTCGGGGGCTGTATATCTAGGTGGCCTTAATATGGCGGAGTTCGCCTTCGGGCCGACAGGCCATAACGAACATTTTGGCAATTGCCGGAATCCGTGGAACACAGATCATGTGACCGGCGGATCGTCATCAGGCTCTGGCTCTGCGACGGCGGCGCGGATGACCTTCGGCGCACTTGGTTCAGATACCGGCGGGTCAATCCGGCTACCAGCGGCACTGTGCGGATTGGTTGGCCTGAAGCCGACGCAAACCCGCGTTAGCCGTTATGGCGTTATGGGGCTTTCATTCTCACTCGATACGGTCGGCCCCCTAACGCGGACCGTGCTGGACAACGCGCTCATGCTGCAAGCGATTGCGGGGGAGGACGTAAATGACCCAACCGCATCCCGCCGCGCGCCGGAGGATTACACCGCTGCTGCCCGGACGCCGAATGCCAAAGGTGTGCGGATCGGTGTTGCGCGCGGCTATTTCGAGAAGCACGGCGATGCAGATTCCCTGGCCGAGCGGGATGCGGCGCTTGCGGCGTTCAAAGGCATCGGCGCTGAATTGGTAGAGGTTGATGTGGGCGACATGACCCAAATCAACACATTCGCCGCTGCCGTTATGGGGCCAGAAGCCGCGACACTGCATGCCGGGTGGTTGCGGGATCAGCCAGACGATTATGGCCAACAGATGCGCGCGCGCTGCGAAATTGGATTCCAATTCTCGGGTGTTGATTATTTGAGTGCGTTGCAGCTTCGCCCAAAGATTGTTGCGGATTTTTGCAATCGCGTTTTCAGCCAGTGTGATGTGCTACTGGCACCGACCTTCAATATTCAAACGCCCCGGATTGATGAAACGGATATCGGATCCGGGCAAGGGTTTGAGCGTGTTGTCGCCAGCCTATCCCGCTGCACGCGCCCGCTGAATTTCCTAACACTGCCGGGCCTAGCGCTGCCAACGCCTGGGTTGGTCGAAGGCATGCCAGCATCCATCCAACTCTCTGCGCCGCCCTTCGGTGAGGCCAGGCTCTATCGACTGGCCGCCGCTTATGAGGCTGAAGTGCAGTATCATCAGCGGGTGCCGCCAATGTCTGGCGATTAGCGCTTACCCATCATCGCGAATGGCGACCACTTTGTCGTAAAGTGCTTTGTCTGTGTGGACGCCGGTTTCAGGCGTCTGCTTGCGGTTGACCAAGCGACGGTCGCCAGGAAGGCGGACGCCTTCATCTGCCAGCATGCTTTCAAACATCGCTTCGACCCGGTCCAGGAACCGGTCATTGCCGAATTTTGAGGGATCAATCGCGATGACCAGATGACCTGCCGCAGACGGCCCACCATGGCCGGTATAAGCAGCCTCGCCTTCTAGGCTGGTGTCGGCACCTGTAACGCACGCTGCCAGAATTTCGACCATCATGGCGATTGCGCCGCCCTTATACCCGCCGAACGGTAGCTGCACGCCTTTCAGGATGGCAGCCGGGTCCGTCGTCGGCTGGCCATCCGGGCCAAGGCCTAGGCCCTCTGGCACCGTATGTCCGTCCCGTGCCGCTAACATGATCTCCCCCCGGGCGGAGGCGCTGGAGGCCTGATCGAACACCATGGGCGGCTTACCGGGGCGGGGAACAGCAAAGGCCATGGGATTGGTGCCGAACACAGCCCGCTTGCCGCCTGCCGGTGCGACGAACGCCCGACTGTTAACGCAGTTCATGGCGACAAGGCCAGCGTCTGCCAAGGGTTCGACATCGGGCCAGAGTGCTGCGAAATGTGCAGAATTGGCAATGCCAAGCGTGGCGATGCCTTGGGACTTGGCTTTCTCAATCAGTGCAGGGCGACCGACTTTCATCGGCAGCGGTGCCAGGCCATTTTCCGCGTCCACGCGCACGATGCCGGGCGCTTGGTCAATCACTTTGGGCGCAGCATTGCCATTCACGGCATTGGCTTTCAGCGCGTCGCAATAGCCTGGGACACGAAATATGCCGTGGCTCAAGCAGCCATCCCGCTCAGCCTTCCACACAACTTCTGCAACGGCCTCCGCATTCTCACGGTTCGCGCCAGACGCCATGAGCGCCCCCACCGTCAGGTCAAAGATCGCATCGAGGGTCGAGTGAACGGTGTCTTGCGGCATGATTGGCACGGTATCCTTTGTCATGGCCCGGGAATTGCGACTCAGAGATCAAAACAGATGCCAGGAACGGTGTCTGTATCAAAATGAGACGCATGCGGCGCTATGTGCGCCTGGGGATATCCAGTTATGCGAATGATAAGGCAGGACGCAACACGGGGCCAGCGGATCGAAGACATTCTGGCGCTTTGGGCCGGGCAGGCAAAAGCTGGCTTGCCAACACTTTTAGAGCTTGATCCGGTAGGCAATGCGCCAACCCATGTCGGGTCGACGCTGCTGATCAACCGAGACGGCACATGTCGCCTGGCTGGTGGAGACGCTGAGACCTTTTTGGAACGGGACTGCAAAGGCATGCTGGCGACGACCTTCTTTTGCGGGCGGGCTGGCGCATTGGCGCTTGATGCTGTCAGTGCAGCCTTGGGTAGTGGACGACCGCATGTTCGTGAGATTCGCAGTGGCGGGTTTGACTTTGCAGTGGCCGCAACGCCGTTTGGCAGCAATAGTCGTGAACTCGCCGGGGTGATGCTGGTTATCGCGACTGACGCCCTCACGCTCAGGCGCCTGAATGCGTCACTCGAATCCGAACCATCTATGGAAGTGGTTAGCCGTGTTGCTTAACGAAAGCGCCTAGCTCTGTGATTGCATCCCGGGAGGCCTGTAGGAGTGGGGCAAAGATATGCCAGATATGTGGCATGTCAGCCCATTCAACATATGTGGCGTCTGTACCGGCATGGCGTGCGCGCGCCACGAGGCGGCGGCTATCATCCAATAATGTTTCGGCTGTTCCAACCTGTACCAAAAGCGGAGGAAGGCCGGAAAGATCCGCGTAAAGTGGTGACGCCAGGGGCTGCGCTGGGTCCGCGCCGTTCATGTAAAGATCGGCAAAGAATGTCAGCGCCTCTCGCCCAACCATAGGATCGACACTTGCTTTGGTCTCCATGGTTTGGCCAGTGCCGACAAGGTCCGTCCAGGGGGAGATGCAGCAACCGCAGCCGGGCAGAACCATGCCTTTGTCTCGCGCAGCAACGAGAGCGGCTATGACGAGGCCGCCGCCCGCAGAATCACCACCGAACGATGCTTTCTGTGGATTGACGCCGCTATCCAGCAGCGCCTGCCAGGCCGCGACCATATCCTCGACCGCTGCCGGGAACGGATGTTCCGGCCCCAAACGATAATCCAGGTTCAGCACACGACCATTCATCGCGCGCGCGATTTCATAGACCATATTGCGGTGGCTATGCAGGGAGCCTTGGACATACCCGCCGCCATGAACGTAGAGCATCACCCGCTCCGGATCTGCGCCATCAGCGTAGACCCACTCGGCTTTGCATCCTGCGATCTCAATCGGCTCAACAATGGCTTCGCTAGGTGCTGGAAAGCGGTCGCCAATATCGTCCATACGGGCGCGGCGCTCTGCCAGGGTGAGGCCTTCTGGCGTGCCGCGTTCGCGCAGCACTTCCATCAGTTTTACAATGCCGATATCAGTGGGCGCGTTGCTCATAATGGTCGTCCTCGGTGTTGGGCTGGAAGGCCAGAATTGCTGAATGTGCAGCGTCAGGCAAGGCAGATTGCGGAAATCATGCGGGCATAATCATGTTCGCCCCTATGCTGCTTCCGGCGATAGCTGAAGAACAAATCTGGCTCACTATATGTATCGGCCCCAATTGCGACAGCGTCTGCCAAGCCAAGACTGAGCGCGCGGTTCACCACATAGCCTGCTAGATCAAATTGGCGTTTTTCTAGTGAGATGCCGGGCTTAAAGAACTGCTCGTTATCGCGGTCAGCCGCTAGGAATTGGGTCTCAAAATCCCTGCCCACCTCATAAGATTTCTGGGCGATGCAGGGGCCAACCACGGCATGAATGCGGCTTCTATCGGCACCGATGCTCTCCATAGCATCTACAGCCGCATCGACGACACCTGCGAACGCGCCGCGCCATCCGGCATGTGCGGCAGCGACGACGCCTGCGTCTTTGTCTGCCAACAGCACCGGCGCGCAATCAGCGGCGAGTGCCGCGATCACAACGCCTGCCGTTTTGGTGACGATGGCGTCGGCGTCGGGCGGCTTGCCGCGCCAGGGTCCATCAACAATGACCGCGCGGGGGGAATGGACCTGATAGGCCGTGAGCGGCGCAATGTCTCTGCCCGTCAGCCAAGCGCCCACCCGGCGCCGGTTTTCTTGAACAGCGGCAGGGTCGTCGTCTGAGCCGGGGCCACAGTTCAGAGAGTCATACACGCCTGTGCTCACACCGCCCTGGCGGGTGAAGAAGCCGTGGGCGATGCCATTGGACTCCAAGAGCGGGTGAACGATCGGCTGGATAGTGGTCTGGTTCATAGGTCGAATCCGGGCGGAACCGCCGCATCTTTCTGGGTGATCGCCATGACCTTGAACAGGCTGCCCATGGCGAGGGGATGGATGAGGCGACGGAGGCCTTGGCGGATTTCTGCCGCACGTTCCGGCGATGCATTCCTACAAAGCTGCTCGGCCCGCGCTTCAGCGCCAAGCCGCAGCAGGAATGTGCACTGGTCAACGGGGCCCCAGGCTTTTGCGCCCATGCGCTCGGCAGATCGGGCGACAGCGGCGAAATCAACATGGGAAGTGATGTCTGCCTGGCCAGGGTCATCCAGGGGATTGGCAGGCCTGCCATCCTTCAGTGCTTGCAGGCTATCGCCAAAGCGGGAGGTGCTGTGGCCATAGTCGATAAATAGCGCAGCCCCGCCACGTTCCCGTATGTGGATCGACGTTAGGCCAACAGCTTCGTCTCGCTGCATGGAATGCTCATAAATCGCACCCTCAGGTGGCGTTGCAAATCTGAGGCTCGCATCCATCCCCGGCGGGTCCAGCGGGTCTTCACCCAGGACGAACGCAAACCCGCCTTCGTCATCAAGCCCAACGCGTCGTTCCCGCCATGCGCCACCATTAAATTGGAATTGGCGAATGGGCAGCACATCAAGATATTCGTTCGCGGGCATAAGGATGGGCCGGTCGAGGCCATTCCCCAGCAGGAATGCTGGGTGGTCAGTATATTCAACCTGTTGAATGCCATGCTTGGCGAAAGCTTTGGCTTGGAAAGCCTGCATGCGGGGGCTGGGTTCAAGCACAGCCGCCTTAATGTCGCTTGGAAACCCTGGCTGAGCGGTTACAGCACGGAAAATGTCATCGATCAGCTGCCCCCGGCCTGGCCCTGGTTCTGCATAGCTGATTTTGCCCGGAGCACCCCCAGCCTGCCAGCGATCCGCCAGCCAAAGGCCGACCAGTTCGCCGAATATCTGGCTAATTTCTGGTGCCGTCGTGAAATCTCCACCATCGCCGATGGCAGCTTGCTTCTGATAATAGCCCTCTGCGGGGTCCAGCAGCGCCAGCTCCCAGTAGCGGTCAAGGCCGATAGGCCCGAGGTCCCTGATTTCAGCAGCGATCCGCGCTGCAAGCGCTTCAGGCATTGCGGGCGCGCCAGATGAAAAAGAGCCCCACAAGGATCATTGGTATCGATAAGAGCTGGCCCATAGTCGCACCGGCGACGATGGCACCCAGATGCGCATCCGGTTCCCGTGCAAACTCTACAATGAAGCGGGAAAGGCCATATCCAGCCATGAATATGCCCATAAGCAGGCCATATTTCCGACGGACACTTTCCTTCCGGGAGGCGATGAACAGCACGATGAACAGTACTAACCCTTCCAGCAGTGCCTCATATAATTGGCTTGGGTGTCGGGGCACCTGCAGCCTATCGCCCGGGAATACCATTGCCCAAGGAACATCGCTCGCGCGGCCCCAAAGCTCACCATTGATGAAGTTTGCGATACGGCCAAGCAGCAGCCCGACCGGAGCGGCGCAGGCTACCAGATCCCCCAGATGCAGCGGCGGCAGCTTATACCGTCGCGCAAACAGATATGCCGCAAGCACAACCCCAAGGAATCCGCCATGGAATGACATGCCGCCTTGCCACACTTGCAGCGCTTCCAGTGGGTTGTCGATGTAATATCCGGCTTTGTAGAACACCACATAGCCAAGGCGTCCGCCCAAGATAACGCCTAGCGTCATCCAGACCATCAGGTCGTCGACATGTTTATCGGTTAGCAGGCTGGGCGGTTTTTGGCTTAACCGGCGCACATAGCCCCAGCCGATCATCAGGCCAGCGATATAGGCCAGCGCATACCAGCGGATCGCGAAAGGGCCGATCTCCACGAGCGTTGGGTCAATTGCAGGGAACGGGATTACAAACATGGGCGTTATTGAGCGACCTTATGTTGCGGCAGATGTCGACTGCGATTGGTATACAATGGCTATAGCATTAAGGGGAGTTCGGCGATGGCGAATGACGGACCTTTCAATTCAGGCCCTACGGGTGGTGGCCCAGCGGCTGGTCGCATATTTGAGGATTTGGCCCGGGTTGCAGGCGGCGCGCTGGGCGCTGCGGGCGGCCTGAAAGCTGATGCGGAGGCGCTTATGCGCACCCAGGCGGCTAAGCTGATCGAGGAATTTGACCTTGTTCGCCGTGAAGATTTCGAAGCTGCGCGCGCGATGGCAGCCAATGCCCGCGCCGGGCAGGAAAAGGCTGAGGCCGCGTTGGCGGACTTGGAGGCCCGTGTGACTGCCCTAGAGGTGAAAATGTCTTCAGCCAAAGGGTCCGAATAGGTTTCTCCACAGGAATCTTCAAAGAATCGCCTAGAAAATTGATTCTATGACGAATCTTATCTTGCAACACCGATTCGCGAGTGTCAGGTTCCGTGCGTTCCGGGGCGTTTCGTCGCTGCCGGATTGTGAGAGTGTGCTGCTTGGGGCGCATTCGCCGACATTCGAAGGGATGTTCCATGGAAGTGGATATCTTCCACCCGCTCGACTTGGTTGAAGAAATCGTCGCTGCTAATGATTGGCAATTCGAGCGATCTGTCGCCGATGAGCTTATCGCTGGCGTGTCCGGTCGTTGGGCGGATTACAGCCTGATGTTCGCGTGGCGTGATGACTTGAACATGTTGCAGTTCGGTTGCGCCTGCGATCTCCGTTTGTCGCCTGAACGCCGCAGCGCCGTGCTTGAGATGCTGTCTCTCGTGAATGACCAGATGCCGCTTGGGCATTTTGGCATTGATGTGGACTCAAATTTATTAGTGTTCCGCCATGCCTCGCTGATGCGTGGTTTGCAGGGTGCTACCGTTGAGCAGCTTGAAGATCTCGTTGAGATCGCGCTGGAAGAATGCGACCGGTTCTATCCGGCATTCCAATATGTACTATGGGGCGGCAAGTCCGCGTCCGACGCTGTCGCCGCCGCCTTGCTGGAACCTGTCGGGAGGGCCTGATCGATGCCGGGCGTGCTTTTGGTTGGCTGTGGGAAAATGGGCGGTGCGCTGCTGGAAGGCTGGCGCAAGAACAAGGCTGCAGAACGTTTCGTCGTGATCGAACCAATGGAAGCCGCAGTCGCGCACCTAGTGGGCGCGGAGGGGGTTACGGTCGTTGGTGACGTGTCTGCCGTACCGGCTGATTTCAAGCCGGATGCCATTGTCATGGCAGTGAAGCCACAAAGCATGGGCGCTGCGGCACCGCCGTTCGCCGCGCTGGCTGCTTCCGCCGTCACGCTCTCCATCGCCGCCGGTACGCCGATCTCATTCTTTGAGGCCGCATTCGGTAAAGATGCTGCCATCGTTCGGGCCATGCCAAACACGCCCGCAGCTATCGGTATGGGCATGAGCGTGCTCTGCGCCAATGCTGCAACGACAGATGCTCAACGGACCCTCAGTGACACGCTGATGCAGGCGGCTGGCGTCGTTGACTGGATTGAAGACGAAGACCTGATGGATGCCGTCACCGCCCTTTCGGGCAGCGGCCCCGCTTATGTATTCCACCTGATAGAGGCCATGGCCGCAGCAGGGGAGGCGCTCGGCCTCAGCCCCGAACTCGCCACTAAATCCGCCTTGCAGACCGTGGCCGGCGCTGGCGAGCTCGCCCGCACAGCCGCCGAAGACCCCGGCACGCTTCGCCAAAACGTCACCAGCCCGGCCGGCACCACCGCTGCTGCACTGGACGTCCTGATGGCCAACCCCGGCCAAACAGAACTAATGACCCGCGCCATGACAGCCGCACGGGACCGCGGCCGGGAATTGGCTAAAGGTTAAATAGCCTTAGCCTGAGATTGAAAAATGCTTGCATAAAGTGCAAGCGCATGGCATGTTCTTCCAATGAACAATAAGCATCGGCGCACGCTCGCTGCTGTATTTCGCGACCCGGTTTCGGGAACAATCGCTTGGGCGGAAATAGAGGCATTGTTAGTGGGTGCCGGTGCCGAGGTAATCGAAGGCTCTGGTTCGCGTGTCCGCTTCAGCTTTGGCCGTGAGATCGCCACATTTCATCGCCCACATCCCGCTAAGGAAACAAAGCGATACCAAGTGAAAGCAGCCCGCCTATTTTTAGTCGCCATGGGAGTAAAGCCATGACAGCTTCAATGACTCACAATGGATACACTGCTCGCGTCGAATACGACGATGACGATCAGATTTTCTTTGGCCAGATTGCAGGCATTACCGACAATGTGGGATTTCATGGCGAGACTGTGCAAGAGTTGCGGGCGGCCTTCGAGGAGGCCGTTGAAGATTACATCGGCACGTGCGCTAAAATTGGCAAAGAACCGCAAAAGCCATACTCAGGGCGCGTGATGTTCCGCATCGACCCGGAAACGCATCGCCGGGCGGCGATTGCGGCTGAGGTGGCGGGCCTTAGCTTGAACGTTTGGGCTGAAGGGGTGCTTGCTGCAGCTGCGGCTAAGGCGGACTGATCCAGCCTTTCCCTCTTCCGCGTCTCCGCTTACTCTCTTCCTCAACGTATAAAAATTTGGTCTTGAGGGAGACGATGTTCCATGACTATTCGCTGTAAAGCTGCCGTGTTGCGCCAATCTGGAGCGCCGCGTCCGTTTGTGGATTCAAAGCCGCTGTCTATTGAAGAGATCGATCTGGCACCGCCTGGCCCGAATGAGGTCGTGATTAAAATTGCGGGCGCTGGGCTTTGCCATTCTGATCTGTCCGTCTTGAACGGCGACAGGCCGCGCCCGACGCCAACGGTTATGGGGCATGAAGGCTCTGGCGAGATTGTGGAGCTTGGGTCTGCCGTCACGGATGTCAAAGTCGGCGACCATATGGTGTTTCAGTTCTCCTCATCGTGTGGCCGTTGCCGCCGCTGCCTGGAAGGCCGCCCGCAGATTTGCGAACTGGCTGCCGCGACTAAGGGTGCAGGCAACCTGATGTCCGGTGAAAGCCGCATTCGGGACATGAATGGCGAGCGGGTTAATCACCATGCTGGCGTATCCTGCATGGCCGAATATGCGGTTGCAGATCGTGGTAGTGTGGTCGTGATCGATAAGGATATTCCGCTGGCGGATGCAGCCCTCTTCGGTTGCGCTGTGATGACCGGCGTTGGTGCTGTTATCAACACGGCGCGCATTCTGCCGGGCGATACGGTAGCGATCATCGGCCTTGGCGGTGTCGGGCTGAACGGCGTTTTGGGCGCGCGGCTTGGGGGTGCAGAAAAGATCATTGCCATTGATCTGGAAGACTCAAAGCTTGGCCTCGCCCGGCAATTGGGTGCGACCCATACTGTCAATGCGCGGGATGCTAATGCTGTGGAGCAAGTTCGTGATATCAGCAATGGCGGCGTTGATTATGCGATTGATCTGGCTGGCACCATTCCGGCGATGAACACAGCCTATGCGATTACGCGCTATGGCGGGTCTGTCGTGACGGCGGGCCTTTCACCTTCCACCGCAGAATTCTCGTTCAACCAGGGTGATCTGGTGTCCCAGGAGAAATCGATCCGGGGCAGTTATATGGGCTCTTGCGTGCCAGTGCGGGATATCCCGCGCTTCATCAACCTCTATAAGCAGGGTCGCTTGCCAGTAGACAGCTTGGTCGATGGCCATATCGGCTTCGATGAAGTGAATGCCGGGTTTGATAAGCTGCAGGACGTAAAGACCGTCCGCCAAATTCTTGCACCTCACGGCTAATTAGACAGGAGATTTCACTATGGCGAACTGCATTGTTGTCGTCCAATTCCCACTTGGTAAGCGCACCCAGGAGCAAGCCATTGCGTCTGGCACATCCACTGCGCCAACATACCGGGGCCTCACCGCCAAAGGGTTGATCCGTAAGGATTACCTGAATGGGGATAAAGGCACTGGCGGCGTCTATCTATGGGAAAGCCGGAAGGCTGCAGAGGCCTGGTTCACGCCAGAACGGGAAGCCATGCTGACGGAGAAGTTCGGCGCAGCACCCATCCTTACTTGGTACGACACCCATGTGACGGTGGATAACCTGAAGGGCGAAACCCGCGTTGACGGACAGGCGATTTCCGAAGCGCAGGCGGCGGAATAAGCATGGCTGAAGCACCGGTTGCAAGCCTGCCAAAAGGCCTCGCTGCATTCGATTTGGCTGGGCACGTGGCGCTTATCACAGGTGCCTCCAGCGGCATTGGCCGCTCCTTCGCCCGCGCCATTGTGGAGGCTGGCGGCAAAGTCGTTATGGCTGCACGCCGGGAAGAGCGCCTACAAGAAATGGTGGGCGAGCTTGGCGCGGACAATGCAGCCTATGTTGTAGCTGACGTTGGCGATCTGGATAGCCTGCCAGCGATGGCGGCGGCCGCGCGGAAGCCTTTCGGTGATCCAGACATCGTCGTCAACGTGGCAGGGAATACCGTGCGCAAGGCGGCGGAAGATCTATCCCCGGCGGAATTCCTTGCTGTCATTCAGGTGCAGCTGATGGCACCGCTGCATGTGGCGCAGCAATTCCACCCAGCCATGAAGGCGAAGGGCTGGGGGCGCGTGATCAATATTGGGTCCATCACAACCAGCCATGCGCTTCCCGGAACAACGGCCTATGCCGCCTGCAAGTCTGGCGTTGCCGGGCTGACGCGGGCGATGGCAAAGGATTGGGGGCCGGACGGTATTACAGCGAACGCCATCTGCCCTGGCTTCTTCCCAACGGAACTCACCCAGCCGGTGGTGGACGACGCCAAGCGCTGGCAGAATAACGCAGACCGCACATTCCTTGGCCGCAACGGCGTGACGGAGGACATGCACGGCGCATTGATCATGCTGTGCTCAGAAGCGGGTCGGTATATGTCTGGCCAGATGATCTATGTGGATGCTGGCTTCACGGCAAACTGAATGGAGGCGCTGTTATGCCCGATCCAGTTGTACGGGACGTAATCGCCTATCTCTCTGTCAATGATGCGGACAAGGCCATCGCTTGGTACGGGGACGTGTTTGGTGCCGTAGAGGCGGGTGCGCCGTTGCGGATGCCAGACGGCAAAATTGTCCATTGCGAAATCCATATCGGCGATACACCGATTTTTCTGGCGGAAGCGGCAGACGATGGGCTTGGCGGCTCGCCGAATGACCTTGGCGGCACGCCTGTCCGAATGGCCCTGAACGCTAAGGATGCAGATGCGACGGTGGCTGCTGCAGCGAAGGCGGGTGCGGAAGTGCTGATCCCCGTAGCAGACCAGTTTTATGGCCAAAGGGCGGGGCGTATCCGTGATCCTTTTGGCCATGTGTGGCTAATCTCTCAGTCAATCGAAGATGTGTCGCCTGAAGAAATGCAGCGCCGGATGGATGCCATGATGCAAGGTGGCGGCGGCTGATCGACCTCAAATCAATTGCCGGTGGCCTACCGATTGAGGCCGTGCTGCCAGACCTGCTGGCTGCATTGGCCGCTGGTCCATGCGCTGTGCTTGTTGCACCGCCGGGTGCGGGCAAGTCGACGCTGGCACCTTTGGCTTTGCTTGGAGCACCTTGGGTCAAAGACCGCCGCATCCTGATGCTGGCGCCGCGCAGGCTCGCCGTCCGCGCCGCTGCTGGTCGTATGGCGTCGCTGCTGGGGGAGCAGGTTGGCGAGACAATTGGCTATCGGGTCCGGATGGAATCCAAAATATCCAAGCGCACCCGGATTGAGGTGATGACGGAAGGCGTTTTCACCCGCATGGCGTTGGCAGACCCTGAGCTTCAAGGCGTGGCCGCCGTGCTATTCGATGAATTCCATGAGCGCAGCCTCGACGCAGATTTTGGCCTGGCCCTGGCGCTTGATATTCAGCAATCCCTCCGCCCAGACCTGCGCATTCTTCCTATGTCCGCAACGCTGGATGATACGCGATTGGCGGCGCTGCTTGGCGATGCGCCAGTCGTGCGGTCTGAAGGCCGGGCGTTCCCGATCAAAACCCATTATCTTGGTCGCGCGCGGGAGCGCTGGATCGATGAGGCTATGGCCGCTGCGATCCGCAAAGCGCTTGTGGATGAGGTGGGCGGTATCCTCGCTTTCCTCCCAGGGCGCGCCGAAATTGAACGGACAGAGACGCGCCTGGTTGAGGCTGGGTTAGATGCTGAAAAGATCAGCCTCCATCAGCTCCATGGCGGCCTTGACCCACGGGCGCAAGACCGCGCGGTAAAACAGGCTGACGATGGTAAGCGTAAGATCGTGCTGGCGACCTCTATCGCGGAGACCAGTCTGACGATCCCAGATATCCGTATCGTGATTGATTCCGGCCTCGCCCGCGCGCCAAGATTTGACCCAGCTGTTGGCCTCGCACGTTTGGTGACAGAGCGTGCGCCTATTTCTGCCGCGGACCAGCGGCGGGGGCGTGCAGGACGCATTGGTCCCGGCGTGTGTTATCGGCTCTGGGATGAAGCGGAAACCCGGGGACTTCCAGCCTTCCCGCGCCCGGAGATACTGGAAGCGGACCTGGCCCCTTTGGCCTTAGCGCTTGCGGATTGGGGGGCATCGGACCCGGCCCAACTTTCCTGGCTGGACACGCCACCGCCAGGGCCGTTTGCTGCAGCGACTGAAGGTTTGCGTCTAATTGGGGCGTTGGGTGACGGTGGGGGCATCACTGGCCATGGCAGGCAGCTCCTGAAAATCCCAGCACCACCCCGTGAAGCACACATGATTATCGAGGCAGCGGCTGATGGCCAAAGCAAGCTTGCCGCGCAGTTATCGGTGCTTTTGGCGGAACGGGGGCTCGGTGGCGGGAGTGTTGATCTGGCAGAGCGCCTGCGTCGGTTTCAACGCGGTGGTGGCGCGCGAGCCGATGCAGCAAGACGGCTCGCTGAGCGGATGGCAAAGACGGCGGACGGTAGCGACGGCGGCGTGGCGCCTGAGCATGCCGGTGCTGTGCTCGCACTCGCTTGGCCAGACCGGATCGCGAAGGCGCGCGGCAATGGCGGGTTTCAGATGGCCAATGGCCGCGCCGCCAGTGTCGATGAGACGGACCCGCTTGCCCGGGCGGAATGGATTGTCATCGCTGACGCAACAGGCCGCGCTGGTGGTGCCCGCATTATGGCCGCTGCGGAAATCTCAGAGGATGCAGTGCTTGCGGCAGCGGGCAGTCTTATCGAAGAACATCGGGTCGTTGCATTTAATCGTGAGGCTGGTGCGGTTCAGGTGCGCGCTGAGCGCCGATTGGGGCGGCTCAAGTTATCGAGCCAACCTGATGCGCCAACGCATGCCGAAGCGCTTCGTGGCGTGATGGAAGGTGTGCGGGCTAATGGACTGAGCATCCTGCCATGGTCCGATGCAGCGCAGCACTGGCTGACGCGGGCGCGATATGCGGCGGCGCGCATGGATAATTGGCCGGATCTATCGGAATCGTCCTTGCTGGATACGGCTGATCTATGGCTGGCACCGGCTTTGGATGGCAGGCGGACACTCCGGGACGTTCGGGCGGATGCCCTGACTTCAGCGCTCCAATCATTGCTGGATTGGCAGCAAACCGCGGCTATGGCGAAAGCTGCACCCGAACGGATACGGCTGGCCAGCGGCCAGACTGCTGCTGTCCATTATGAGGCTGAGACGGGGCCTGTTGCAGACATCATCATCCAGGATGCCTTTGGCCTGAAGAGTCACCCTATGGCTGCTGGCGCGCCGATCTTGCTGCGTCTTTTGTCACCCGCAAGACGTCCGGCGCAGACGACACGGGATATCGCTGGGTTCTGGTCTGGGAGTTATCACGCTGTGCGATCTGATTTGCGGGGGCGCTATCCAAAACACCCCTGGCCTGATGATCCAGCGAACGCAACACCGCCAGTTCGGCGGGGTAAGCGCTAGGGTCAGGCCCCATAAATGAGCTGCGTTTCGTCCACCATAGCGCGGCCATTGCGGCTCCCGCGATGCTCGAAAAGGCATACCGCCTTATCTTGCGCTCGCAGAAACCACCATGGCCGCGCTATGGTGGACGAAACGCAGCTCATTTATGGGGCCTGACCCTAGAGCAGATTCCCATCATTCTGGTTCATAGCCTGCAGCTGTGAAGTAGCTCCTGCAGTCGTTTGGCGTGAGGTCGTC
>CALLKY010000068.1 GCA_938083135.1 uncultured Alphaproteobacteria bacterium
CGGCGGCTGAGCGCGCCGTCGAACCTGCAACGAAATACTTGATCAGCTCAATCTGAATACTTCGCGGAAGCCTACTCCGCCGACGCATGCTAACCATATGACCTGCATAGCCTTTCTCAGCTATCTAGGCCAGCCCCTTAACCTATATTCGAGATTGTAACCATCATCACAATTAAATTACCGCAGAATTCTGCGGGTTTCGGCTTCCAAATAGCCGGGCTAGTATCGTTAACCCTTTTGATTCGCAATCTTTTCAAAGACCGCGAGCGTTTCTTCGCTGACGTGATGTTCGATGCCTTCTGCATCAATTGCAGCCGCCTCTGCGGGGACACCGATAGCATGCAGAAACCCCAAAACGATCTGATGACGACGCCTGGATGCCTTCGCCATTTCCGTCCCAGCATCTGTTAGGAAGATCGATCGATAGGGGCGGGTTTGCACCAGATCCTCACGCTGAAGGCGCGCCAGCGTTTTATTGACCGTGGCGTTGCTGACGCCAAACCGTTCCGCCAGATCAACTGCGCGGGCTTCACCTTCCTCCGCGATCAAATCGGCAATCAGCTCGACATAATCCTCCGCGACTTCCATTTGCCGCGCCTGACGCATCCGGTCGAATCCCGCTGCCTGCCGGGTCGGGTCCCCCAGCCTGGAACGGTCTCGCGGTGAGCGCGATGCTTTATCTTCGTTTGCCATACTGTCCTGCTTTTTCATCGGCGGGAAACAATATCGAGATTCCGAAGATTTTTGCAAGCTTTGACTACTTTTTAGCCTAGACTAAATTATGCACCATATCTTTAGAACTTTTTCTTTATGTAAACCTTGCACCCAAGCCTGGAACCTCCATACTCTATGGGTGTTGGAGGACTGATGCGACAGATTCTTGCTCATTTGCGCACCCTTGCGCGCCGCTTGATTCTAAGCTGCCTATTGGCGGCTTCCGTCACGATTCCAGCAACAGCCAGCGCCAAACCGATGATCCTGGCGACGATCGCCCAACTCGGCGAACCCATGTCTCGCATTCTTGGTAACTGTGCCACCGTCGAAACGCTGCTAGGCCCTGGCGTCGATCCGCACCTCTACCGATTAACCCGCAGCGATGTCGCTAAGGCGCTCCGGGCTGATGGGCTGATGGCGAATGGCCTTAATCTCGAAGCCCAGATGCGCGACATGTTTGATCGCATGAGCGCACGCAAGCCAGTTATCTACGCGGGCGAACTGCTGGACCCATCGAAGATTGTATTGACCGGTGGTGTCGTGCCCGATCCGCATATCTGGATGGATCCGCGATTGTGGGCAGAAGCCTTGTCTGCCAGCGCGACCGCTATTGCCAAAGCCTTTCCTGAATGCGCGCCGAACGTCTCCCAGAACCAAGCAACCGTCCTGGCGGAGATCGCTGCAGTGGATGCCTATATTGAAGCCAGGGTAGCGACCCTCCCCCCATCTGCCCGCGTTCTCGCAACGGCCCATGACGCATTTGGATATTTCGGCAAGCGCTATGGCATGACAGTACTAGGCGTCCAGGGCATCTCCACAGAAAGCGAAGCAGGTGTCGCGCATATAAGAGACATGGCGCAGATCATTCTCGATCGCCGCATCGCCGCCGTATTCGTCGAAACATCAACGGCCGCCCGCGCCGTAGACGCCGTAATTGAAGGTGCACGCGCGCTTGGTGCCACCGTCACCAAAGGCCCAGCCCTGTTCTCTGACGCCATGGGCCCGCCTGGAACCTATGAAGGCGGATATGTCGGCATGCTGGATCACAATGCGACCTCCGTCGTGCGCGCCCTCGGCGGCGACGCGCCGGAACGTGGACTGAATGGGCGACTGAACATCCCCCGCCAACATAAGGATACGTCAGGATGAGCCCGGATATCCGCGCCGTCGCAAATGCAGAAGCCGTGCATGACGCCATCGAGGCAGGCAGCCCGCTTGATGTCTCGGGCCTGACGGTCGCCTATGATCGCGCACCGGCTTTATGGAATGTGGATTATGTGGCGCCGAAGGGTGGCCTGGTCGCCATTGTCGGCCCAAACGGCGCTGGCAAATCGACGTTCCTGAAGGGTGCCCTTGGTTTGACGCCCAAGATTTCGGGCCGCGTTGCTGCTTTTGGTGCGCCCGTCGCAGACGCACGGCGGCGGATCGCATATGTGCCGCAGCGCGAAAGCGTTGATTGGGAATTTCCGGCAACGGCGCTGGATGTGACTGCCATGGGCCTTTACCGCTCCATCGGTTGGCTCCGTCCCGTCCGCAAAAAGCATCGGGACGCAGCACTGGCTGCCTTGGCGGAACTGGGTATGGCGGACTTCGCGGACCGGCAGATCGGCCAACTTTCGGGCGGGCAGCAACAGCGCGTATTCCTAGCCCGCGCGCTGGTCCAAGACGCAGACTTGTATTTGATGGACGAACCGTTTGCCGGCGTAGATGCCGCGACCGAACGCACAATCGTCAGCCTGCTTCGCCGGATAGCGTCAGCAGGCAAGACAGCCATCGTGGTCCACCACGATCTGCAAACCGTGACTGAATATTTCGACCATGCGCTGATGATCAATGTCCGCCGCATCGCCGCTGGCCCTATGGCCGATGTGATGACGGCGGAAAACCTACAGAAAGCCTATGGCGGACGCTTGGCAGCCCCCCAGCTGGCAGCCGCAATTGGCTAACCAGCCACACCATCTATGACGGACTATTGGCAAAACTTCTGGACGGCACTGACGCTGAATGGCGGCTATAATTCTGTCGTCGTGATGGCTGGGCTGGCAGCCCTTGGCGCAGCCGCTGGGCCAATTGGCGCGCTGATGATCCTGAAACGTCGCCCACTGCTGGCAGACGCCGTTGCCCATGCCACCCTACCCGGCGTCGCAATCGGCTTCCTCATTGGCCTCTGGCTGACGGGTGACGGGCGTAACAGCGCGTTCTTGCTAACAGGTGCTGCATTAACCGGTGCCCTTGCAGCCGGTGCCATGCATCTCCTGAAAGACGGTGCACGCATCAGTGAGGATGCAGCGACAGCCGCGGCACTCAGCGTATCCTTCGGCCTCGGCGTGGCGTTGTTGAGTTTGATCCAGGCTCTTCCAACTGGTGGCCAAGCAGGCCTGAACGCCTTCCTGCTCGGCCAAGCAGCAACGCTCAATCAAAGCGAAGCCTGGGTTTTGGCTGTCGCAAGCAGTATGGCGCTGGTTCTTTTGGCCCTGCTCTTCAAGGAATTCGCACTGATCGCCTTTGATCCTGGTGGCGCTGCCGCTCAGGGCCTACCCGTCAAGTTCTTGGACCTCATGATCACGGGCCTGATGCTGCTGCTGATCGCCGCCGGCCTCCGCGCCGTCGGTCTCGTGCTGATCTTGGCGCTCCTGGTAACGCCTGCTGCCGCTGCCCGGTTCTGGACAGACCGCCTGCCACGCCTTGCCGCCCTCGCCGCCACTATCGGCGCTGCTGGGGCCTATACAGGCGGAGCGGTATCCACGGCCTTGCCAAATGCGCCCACCGGTGCCGCCATTGTTCTGATCCTGAGCGCCATATTCCTGTTCAGCCTTTTGTTTGCACCAAAGCGCGGTGCGATTGCGGCTGTCCTGCGACGCCAGGGCCTGCGTCATGCGCTGCGCCGTCGCCAGATTCTTGTGGAACTTGCAGCAGGTGCCCGCCCGGCTGATCCCAAACTGGCCCGGTCACTCGGCTGGATAGATGGCAATGGCTCCTCTACACCTGAAGGTGAGGCTGCAGCCCAAGCCTGGCTCCGCGACGAGCAATTGCGTGACCGCTATTTAGCGGACCGGCCTGAAGATGCGGGCCGCCTCCTCGCCGCCGCGTTCACCCCGCTCAATGATTTACTGCCCCGGGACGTCATCGCTGAGTTGGAGCGGCGCGAGGCATGATGTTCCTGCAACTCGATTTCCCAGCCATGCTCGTGGCGCTGCTCGCCGCATTGTCAGCAGCTTTGGTTGGCAATGTCCTGGTGCTCCGCCGTCAGGCGCTGATGGGCGATGCTCTATCCCACATGGTGCTGCCGGGCGTCGTCGGTGGCTATATCCTGACTGGCGACACCAAGTCCTGGTCCATGGTTCTGGGTGCGCTTGTTGCTGCCCTCACTGGGGCTGGGTTGATTGTGCTGATCCGCAGGCTCGGTCGGCTCGATGCAGCGACGGCCATGGGCGTCGTGCTCACCATGTTATTTGCGCTGGGCGTGGTCATGCTGGAATTGGCAGACGCATCCAACGTCCACCTGGATATTGAGCACGCGCTTTATGGCAGCCTGGAAGCTGCGATCTGGATTGGCCCGCTGACATGGCAGGAAGCGCTTCGGCCCGCCCTCTGGGCCTCCCTGCCCCGGGAAATCCCCATGCTGTTAGCCGTACTTGCTGTGCTAGCCATTGCCATGGTCGTTGCGTTCAAAGAAATCCGGCTGGCTGCCTTTGATCCAGACTACGGCGCGGCATTAGGCCTGCCTGCATGGGTTAGCGAACTGGCGATCAATACTGCCGCCGCGCTCGCCGTCGTCGCAGCCTTTGATGCTGTCGGATCAATCCTTGTGATCGCGATGCTGATTTGCCCTGCAGCATCTGCCCGGCTGATCACAGACAGGCTAGCGGCGCAAATCTATGTAAGCCTTCTGATTGCAGGCGCGGTCGCCCTTGGCGGATACGGTGCGGCGGCTTGGGTAGCCCCTGCCATTGGCCTGCCAGCCGCCTTGAATGCCTCAGGAACCATTGCTGTCACGGGTGGGGTAGCACTTGCTGCTGCCGCCGGGTGGCGTGCTATGCGACGTCGCCAAGCGCGCACCGCGACCCCGGCACCCGCACTCAATTAGCAATCTGTCTCAATTAGAGATAGACGGCACCGCGCGACACCTGCTAACAGATTCCTATGGTTCGCCAAACCAAATCCACATTCGCCGGTCTGCGCGCAATTGCGCTGCTCTTAGCCGTCACGTTCACAGCTTTCCTGGCGGTGACGCCTGCGCTCGCGAATACACCACCGCGCACGTTTATCGTGATCGATGCGGCCTCTGGCCAAGTGCTGTTTGATGAAGCGCCAGACCTGGAAATTCATCCTGCGTCCCTCACTAAGATGATGACGTTGTATCTCTTGTTTGATGCCCTGAAATCCGGGCGGCTCAAGATGAGTTCACGCATCAAATTTTCACGCAAAGCCAGCCGGCAAACGCCTTCTAAGCTTGGCGTCCGTGCAGGGCGGAGCATTTCCGTCCGCACAGCAATCCAGGCACTGGCGATCAAGTCCGCCAACGATGTTGCCGTCGCTGTCGCCGAACGCCTTGGCCGAACAGAAAAACGCTTCGCGGAGAAAATGAACGCGAAGGCGCGCGCGCTTGGCATGTCCCGCACAAACTTCGTCAATGCGTCCGGCTTGCACGACCCGGAACAAGTTTCAACTGCTCGGGATATGGCGCGCTTGGCCCGGGGGCTCCGCTACAAGCACCGCCGGTACTACAAGTATTTCAAAGCCGGATCTTTCCGCTATGCCAAACGCACATATCGCGGCCACAACCGCTTCCTGAAGAACTACAAGGGCGCAGACGGTATCAAGACCGGCTATATCCGGGCCTCAGGCTTTAACCTTGCAGCATCCGCCGTACGCGGGCGGAAGGGCAAAGAGCGCCGTCTAATCGCAGTTCTGATCGGTGGAGAAAGCTCGGCCGAACGTAATTTGGATATGATCGGGCTGATGGATGCGGGTTACCGGGCCGCGCGATCTATGAAACATAGGCGTTACGTTGGCATCGCTCCCCTCGCGCATGATTGGCGGCGCGGTGGGCGGGCCAAACCACCTAAGCATCGTCCTGGTTCCAAGCCAGCACGGAAGAACCGTGCGCCATTGGTCGCGTCGGCTAGGCGTGGTGGCGGTAAGGGCGGATATGCCGTGCAGGTGGGCGCTGTGCAGAACCAACGCGCCGCCCTGAAGCTTGCCCGCAAACGTATGGATCAGCTTGGCCGTATTGTTGGCGGCGGCAAGCCTGTGACCGTGCCGTTGGCGCGGCGAAGCGGTCAATTGCACCGCGCCCGCATCGCCGGATTGCCAGAAGCCCAAGCGGCCAACGCCTGCGTCATCCTAAAACGGGCCGGCCATGGCTGCCTCGTGGTGGCGCCCGCAGGCTAAAGTCTTTGGCTATCGGCAAACTCAACACTTGCAATTGAACCACCGCCCGTTGCACATTCCGCTCGTAATCAGGTTTCCGAAGGGGACGCGCCCATGGCGGCGAAAGCACGTATTTATCGGCCTGCCCGCACAGCAATGCAGCAGGGCCGCGCCAAGACAAAACTCTGGGTTCTCGACTTTGAACCATCAGAGCAGCGCCGCGCTGATCCACTGATGGGCTGGATCTCATCTGGCGACACCCGCCGCCAGCTCTCTCTCAGGTTCGACACCAAAGAAGCCGCTATCGCCTATGCAGACGACAAAGGCCTCACCTACACCGTGCAAGAACCCAGAGAGCGCACACCAAAAACCAAAAGCTATTCAGACAATTTCCGCTGGTAGCACACCAGCATGACCCATAGTCATGCAGACCCAACATCTACCCCAGTGCGCCCTTAGCTCAGCCGGATAGAGCACGTGCCTTCTAAGCTGCTGCTTTAAAGGAGAAAAAACCAACAAAAACATACAGTTCGGAGAATGCTAAATATTTTGGAACCGTTTTCCGAACCGTATCTCGGCCCCGTAGCTCAGCTGGATAGAGCATCGGTCTTCTAAACCGAATGTCGCAGGTTCAAGTCCTGCCGGGGTCGCCATCCTACTGATATATTTGCTTAATATTGATCTTTTGTCAATCGATTTCTGGACGTATTTTTACTCCCAGCAACCATGCAGTGTCTCATTTAGGCGCACTTGATAGTGGCCGAATAGGTAAGCAGTGCCTGCGTCGGGCCGCCTGGCGGGCAGTATTTGCTGATTTCAGTCGTCAACAAAATCATGGCCTGAGAGCCTGTTTGTCTGCTTTGCGGACAAACAAGATGGTGTGGGCGGCATTGACACGTTAACTGTGGCTAGGCGGTTCGGCTGGTAGGCTTGGCCAATGAAGTCAATCTCATTCAAGCGCCATCGCTTTCCGCCGTCGGTGATCGTCCATGCCGTTTGGCTCTATGCCCGCTTTACCCTGTCGTTCCGCGACGTCGAGGAAATGCTCGCCGAGCGCGGCGTCGATGCGTCGAACGAGACCGTTCGACGTTGGTTCCTCAAGTTCGGACGCCTGATTGCGAGCAACCTTCGCCAATCAAGGCCGCAGCCCAGTCCGCGCTGGCATTTAGATGAAATGGTCATCAAGATCCGTGGCCGCAAACATTGGCTCTGGCGGGCCGTCGACGATGAAGGCTAAGTCCTCGACTTTCTGGTCCAGCCGCGGCGCTGCGCCAAGTCGGCCAGGCGTTTGCTACGCAGGCTCCTCAAGAAGCAAGGCTTCGCCCCGAAGCGAATTACGACTGACAAGCTCCGTTCTTATGGTGCCGCCATCCGAAAAGAGCGGCTGTCCGCCGTTCATGATCAGGGGCTCCGGGCAAACAATCGGGCGGAGAACTCACATCAGCCCGTACGACGACGAGAACGTAAAATGCAACGCTTCAAATCACCCGGATCAGCCCAACATTTTCTCTATGTACAGGCCGCAGTTCAGAACACCTTCTCCGTCCAACGCCACCTCCTGCCTCGCGCCATCTTCAAGAAGTTCAGGAAGACCGCGTTTGAGGTCTGGCAGTCGTGCGCGGCGCCCGCCTGAGCACGCTGACGTCGGCAGTTCGCTCCGACTGACGGACTTAACGTGTCAATGTCGAGGTGCCAGCTTGAAGGAAGAAGAGCCAAATCTCCTGACCTCAGCGCTCTCGAAGAAGGCCACGGTCGATGGCGTAGCTTTCAGGTCGAAATTTATCGCCTTGAGCATGAGCCCGCCTGGACCCTCGAAGTTGTCGATCCGACGCAACAGTTCCTGCTGGCATCAGTTTTTCCGCAACATACGCAATGCATCTTCGTACACAGCCGCAAAACCGTGTAGAGGCAATTCCCCGGTCCACTGCGCTGCCTCATAGCGAATAGCAATTTTTACCGAACGATGGTCTTGAAATAGCGCAAACAATTCCTCGTCATAAAATGTACAGCGAACAATGTCGCTTGGCCTTTCAGCCTTGGTGACCCGGTCAAAGAGTAAGCTTCGATATGCGGCGCATGCGAATTGCCTGGACGGCATTGACACGTTAACCGCGGCTAGGCGGCTCCTGCGGAAAGTTTGGCCCATGCAGCCAATCACATTCAAGGGGCTGAGGCGTTCAGGCGCGTCGATGACAACGTCATGCCGTTTCCAAAGCGGCCGGCTTAGAGCCGAGCGTCCCATCCAGGGCTCAAAAACCACCGATTTAGGACCACCTCGGGTAGCTGGAATTCGGAGTGGTTGTCGGTAAACCGAGTTTTCGCTGCCAAAAGGAAGCTGCTGCCGGGTTGGTTCAGGCCACCTATTTATACCATTTCAGGTTTCGTTCGGTCACGAGACGCTTTACTTCCCCTACAAACACATGAGTTAGCGTCTTTCGAACGCTTCCCTGATAATCCGCCTTTGCAAGGCCCAATGCGGCGCGGATCAGGTTCTCAGGATACAAGGTACATAGAAATTCAATGTATCCAAATTTTGGTGAGCCGCCTTTCGGCTGGCGTCTAATCTCATCGCATACAAGGGCATTGACACGTTAACCGCGGCTGGATCTTTCGGGGAGGTAAGTTCGGCCGATGCAACCAATACCCTTCAAGCGCTATCGCTTTCCGCCGCCGATCATCGTGCATGCCGTTTGGCTCTAGCCTGACAGTGCCTTCTCAGAGGTAAGCCGGGCATGCTCGGCGCGAACCGCCTGAAGAGCGGCATCATTGAGACAACGGTCTCTCCGGCGGGTGCGGCTCCTAAACAGATGATCAATCTTGAGGAAACCGAGCATTAACCGCAACCGAAGATGATTGACTTTTATATGCACGGCAAGGGCGCAAAGAGAGTCTGCTGACTGGCTCGAAGATGGCCTCCTACCGTGTCGCCGAGCGCTACCCGTTTTGAGAAAGCTGGAGACCGAAGTTATGCTTTGGAGGGCCTGGTCCGAACGACGCCGTGCGCCAAGGCTGTCCGCCAAGAACGTGACCGCGAAGATCGATGGACGTACCTACAATGTTATCGATTGGAGTGCCCACGGCCTTGCGCTCGCCGGTTATAATTCCCTTCTAGAGCAGATTCCCATCATTCTGGTTCATAGCCTGCAGCTGTGAAGTAGCTCCTGCAGTCGTTTGGCGTGAGGTCGTCGATGGCGTCTCGGATGGCGTCCCAGAGATCTGGGAGATTACGGGCGGCGGCTTTTCTGAGG